>PMNP01000144.1:289-17840 GCA_003161755.1 Ignavibacteriota bacterium
GCGTTGCAGATGATGTATTTCTTGTCGGTATCAACCTTCTTCATCATCTCCCACTTAATGGCTGTGGGAAATCCGGCGCCGCCCCGGCCGCGAAGTTTCGATTGCTTGATCTGTTCGAGCACGGAATCGCGGTCCATCTGGATCAGCGCCTTCATGAGTGCGCTGTATCCTCCAACGGCAAAGTACTNNATCTTCTTCTGCCCTTTGAAGAAGGGGATTTCATTCCATAAAGGGATTGCGGGCAGACCTGTTCCAAACTCCACTTTCGAAGTGAAGAAATCCCATTTTTCGATCTTGCAGAGAGCCTTTCGCAGCGGCATGGCCCCCTTGGCGAGACTGTCGATGATAGCAACCGCATCTCTTGGCATCACCTTGTGGAGAATCACAAGGGGCTGGCCGGGGATGTAGCAGTTGACCAGCGTTTCTTCAGCGCAGAACCCGAAGCATCCAACAATGGAAAGCTGGACCTTGGCATGACGTGCCTTGATCGCCTTGTTCAACGCGTCAAAGACTTCCTTCGCGCCATTGCCCATCCCACACGTCCCCATTCCCACCGAAACTTTCGGTACATCCGGAAGAAGCTTCTTCAGCCCCTGTTGCCGCAAGCCATCAAGTGTGGAGGCAGTGAGAGTGTTCATCGTGTCTTCCCTCCTTTGGCAGCCTTGTTTAGGAGCTTCTGAAGTCGGGCTGTCGTCATGTTGCTGTGGATGACACCGTCCATCGCCACAACCGGAGCGAGCGCGCATTGGCCGAAGCACGCCACCGTGGAAATTGTGAATTGGTTATCCGGCGTGGTATACGTANNGGTAGGTTCACCGCTTTCGAGGGCTTCACGACAGCCGAGGATGAGTCCAAGATCGTCGAGGAGTGACTTTGATCCTTTTGTGTGACAGGCGGTTCCCCTGCAGACCGTCACGGTATGTTCACCCTGCGGTTTGAGGTTGAAGAATGAATAAAATGTGACGACGTTATAAATCCTCGAGAGTGGCACACCCGTCCGAAGGGCGACATGGTTGAGAGCCTCTTCGGAAAGATATTGATGATCGTTGAGAAGTTGTGTCTCTTCAAGAATGCTTAACAATTCTCCGTGCTGGCCTTTGTGCTTCGAGACGACTTCATCGATTTCCTGCAGATCGACTGATGGCATTAGAGAGCCCTCCATACAATTTCCCTGTCGGGGATGTGGACTGCCGCTAAACGGAAATATCAAGTAACGCGATCGCGTATCTTGCCCGGAGTTGCCAGTAGGTCAGGAGGCTGTTCGTATGGTTTTGCATGCCCCCAGCGAAAACGTTACGGTAAACAGACGTCGTAAACGTATCTGACCGAGCACAGCGTCGGATGGGGAGGATCACAGAGGTTGGAAGCCGCAAGTGGTGCGTGAGAGAGAGGAAGGAAACAACCCTTGCCTTCGACTACGCTCGTGAGAGAATCGTGAAACAGGCAGTAACCGCTTATGACGGAAACAGATTCCTGATCAACTTTCTTCCGCAGCAACACGGAAGGTAACGATCTATCAAGAGTAGGGCCAACTCCGGAACCGAAAAAGAAACTCTTCCGGAAGTGCCTGGCCTCACGGTACCATGATGGCGTCGTAATCACCTGAGCGAACGCTGACGACCGCCGTGTGTGCTAGGGGAATGTATACAAGATTTAATTGAAAAAGCAGTAAGGCGACGCACAATAATAAAAAAAGATCGCCCTTGCGTAAGGAGTTGTGTTTGTGAAAGTTCTTCTTCATTTTTGTTCAGGGAGCGAGCGGGTCTCGGGGCAATGGCAAAATTCGCTGTGCGACGAACATGCGAAAACAGTCCGCTTTTGTGTAGCCCTCGATGTGGAGGGCCAGTGTATTCGACTATGTTGAGAATGTCATCGGTTTCGACGTCCAACTTCGGCCACTGTGCCTGTGGATTGATGAACATGAGGGGCTGAAATGAAATTGCATGACATGCCGGATTGGAAGAACAAGTCCAGGAGAATATTGAAGAGGCTCACAGTATTTTGTTCCATTATGNNGCGCACGGGCATTTCGAATTCATGAACATCACCCCGGCGAGATACACTCTTGCGGTGCATAGCCTACCCTATGCCGAGTGGGAGAGAAGTATCGAAGTCAGTTCCGATAGTAGCATAGTTGATCTCAGTATCCGACTACTCCCGGCACTGTTCGCTGGTGATGAGGTGGTGGTCCAGAGCATACGGTCCTCTGGGGCGGCCCAGGCGATGACATATCCCTCAGATGTGCAAACCCGCGAGCAACNNAATGTCACAGTTTCCGATGCTCTCGAGAATGTGCCGGGGATTTCCCTCGTCCGCGATGGGACATGGGAAACAGCCATGGCGATCCGCGGAATGAGCAGGTC
This sequence comes from Ignavibacteriota bacterium, assembly GCA_003161755.1. The sequence continues at coordinate 2,653 of PMNP01000144.1, forward strand.
GAACATCACCATGTTCATCGACAATACCCGCATTGAAACTGCAAACGACATTGCGGGAGCGCTCTCGCTGGTCAATCTCCGTGATCTCGAAAGAGTCGAAACGGTTCGATCTCCGGGATCGGTCTTGTTCGGGTCAGGAACGCTTGGCGGTGTTGTGTACATGGTGACGAGGAAACCCGGGTTTTCCGACAGCACTCGATGGAGTGGAGAATGGTCCACTGATGTGACGAGCGTCCAGAGAGGATCGTCGAACTACCTCGCCACCGAAGGTGCGGGTGATCGTTACGCCGTTCGATTGAGTGGCGGATTCAGGAGAGCGGGAAGCACGATGACGCCCGCAGGTATTTTGCCGAATTCCCAGTATCACGATTTCAGTCTCTCCAGCTCCCTGGGGATTAGAACCATTGGAGATCAGTCGGCACTCCTTTCCTATCAGCGATCGCAGGCTGAAGATACCGGGATTCCAGGCGGAGCTCCAATTGCAAGTTCGGCGACNNGTATGTCATTCCTGGGCTTACATCATGGATGTCGTTGTTGACGGCGCGAGTCTCCCGTCAGGAAATTGATCGCAATGTGGAAATTCAACAAACCCCAACAGTGACGGTGACCCCTCATGCCATCCACACGACAACGAGTGGACAGATTGAAACGCGGATCACGCCGTTTCAGGGAAGTCTGCTGACGGTGGGTGTGGAGGTATGGCAGAGAACCCTTGACAGTCGCAGGGAACGACACCTTCTTGCCGCAAATCAAATTGTCGGTGAGAAACCTGTGCCGTTTGCACGGTATCTCAGCAGTGGAGTCTACGCACAAAATGAGTGGACTGATCTCGCGCAGCGATGGACTGTTACCAATGGCATCCGCTTTGACATGATTCATATCAGCAATGATCGGACGTTGAATCCCGATTACATCATCAAGGGAGGCGTTTTGCAGACTTCGCCACCCGGTCAGATTCTGCTTTGGGACGCTTCCGCGGCAAATAATCGCTCTTGGAGCGCTACCACAGGAGTGCAATATGTGGTCTCTGCTTCATGCGAAGCATCATTGCTGCTGGCGACAGCATTCCGCGCCCCGTCATTGGAGGAACGCTATCAGTATATCGATCTCGGGAGCTCAGTTCTCCTCGGGAATCCCGATCTTCTGCCGGAGCGAAGTCTCTCCCTCAATTCGGAGTTTTGCGTACATACCGGTGCGATAAAGGTCCAAACAGATATCTTTCTCAATGAGCTGACAAATCTCGTCGCAGGTATCCCAGGGACGTTCGAAGGCCGGCCGGCGACGGTGAATTCAAACATCGGGAAGGCTCGTTTGTACGGAATGGAGGTGAGCGGAGAGCATGTATTCGCTTCTTGGGCCATCATGAGGGCGTCGCTTTCCTATGTCCGGGGGGAGGATCTTCTTGCTCACTCCAACCTGCCGCAAATTCCCCCGCTTGATGGCGAAGTGGAATTTAGCGCTTCCGTCAATGATTACGGATCGATGACTGTTCGTTGTGGCGGAACCACGACGCAAAATTGCCTCGCAACGGGCGAGTTTCGTACGCCCGGTTATGCCATTCTCGACGCGGATGTCACGGGTGCTCCGATTATCCTCGGAAGTTGGACTCTGGTCCTTCGGGCTGGTGTACAAAATGTTCTCGACAAAGCGTACCAGGATCATCTCTCAACGCTGCGCGGACTTGTGCATCTTGAACCCGGAAGGAATTTCTCTCTCGGCGCTACAGTGACGATCTAAGATCTCGTCACACGCTCATCAATCATAGGATTCTGGGCATGGTCTGGTTTTGGATAGCACTAATATCGGCACTGTTGTCCGCGGCTGCTGCAATTTTGCAAAAGAAGATTCTTGCCGGATTAGGGGCGCCTGACTTTTCGTTCCTCGTGTCCATCATGATCGCGGGAATATCACTGGCTGTTCCGCTTATTGCCGACGTCACCGCCATTTCATTGCAAACCCTTATCATAGTGACTGCCAAGAGTGTGATTGGGGGCTCTGCTTTTCTGTTTGTCATGATGGCTCTTGAGCGTGTACAAATCAGTCAGGCGCTTCCCTTGCTTGGATTAACACCAGGCGTTGCCGCGATAGTGTCATTGCTGGTGGTTGGTGACTCGCTGCGGCCGTGGGAGTGGGGAGGAGTTGCTCTCATGATGATCGGTACGGCAGTGCTTGAGGGTTTCCCAAATGCCAGAAGTCCATTTTCGCTCAGGGGCATGGTTGCTTCCCCGGGGCAACGCTTCATTCTCGCAGCGTTGGGATGCTTTGCGTTGTCGGCGGTCGCGGACAAGGTTCTTGTGAGCAGGTACAATGTTGAACCGTTGGTGATCCTCTTCTACCAGCATCTGGTCTACGCGGCGTTGTTCGCTCTTCTGCTTCTGGTGAGAAGACGCTCCTGGCGTCAGGTTATGGTTGATGCCCGCGGGGTGATCCCGCTTATCATTGCTGTCGCGGTTCTAACCGTAGGATACAGGCTTCTGCAACTGGAGGCAACGAAGCTCACATCAGTTGCCCTGGTATTGGCGGTAAAACGCACTTCGATTCTATTTGCATCGCTCCTTGGCGGCAAGTTGTTTTCCGATGACAAACTCTCCCGAAGAATGGTGGGCGCGGTTCTTATCGTGGCCGCCGGGTTTATTATTCTCAGAAATATCGCCTAATTCCCACCCCAATATTCGGCGCCCCATCGAAAGACCCGAATACTGTGGAAATATTCTGCAAATTGATCAATCAAAGAAGGATTCCGGCAATTCTCCAGGCAAGCTGACTGTCCCTCTATATTATAGATAGCTCCACCACGATGAGCTCTTCAAAATAACCTCGTTTGATAGCCGCAACGCTCGTCTTCCATAATTCGGCCTGAAATAGACCAAACAGTGCCGGCAAATCCATGTCAGTGGATAGCACGAGTATGATCTTCCCATCGTCTTGAAGAAAATCGCAGCAAAAAGAAATAAACCGGCGAATGACCTGGTATTCCCTGCCTNNGCTTCATCCTTGGGCTCTTCCGGATAAAAGGGGGGGTTCCATGTGATAATATCAAATTTGTCGTTTCTTGGCACCGTTTGGAAAAGATCGCTTTGCGTCAGAGAGATATTCTTGCAAAAGTTGCGTGCAGCATTCTCTTCAGCACAACGAACTGCGCGGGGGCTGATATCAACTGCCAGGACGGCCGCACCGAGCTTCTCCGCATGAATTCCCACCACTCCTGATCCCGTCCCCATATCGAGCAGGCGTTTTCCCTTGAGATCGAGCTTCGCCAAATGACGGACAAGCAGCCGACTGCTTTCGAAAAGTCCGGGATGGAACACTCCGGCAGGCACGGTGAGTTGCACTCCTGCGATGNNCACGCACAAGAGGACGCGCGACAAGAGAGTAGGTTCTTCGGAGAATCCTGCGCGGCAACACCTTCGGTTGAGTGCGCATCAGAATCCCTCGATTTCCGGCTGCCGGTAGCGCAGTAAGCGAAGCGCCAAGGCGACCTCGTACGAAGCGCCAAAAAGGGAAAGTGCATATCTCCACGAGCCGAGCGCCTTCAGCAACTTGCGATGAACCGCCGTGAGCTTGAGATCGGAATTCGTCGGAAACCGCGCGTTGAGGACCCGCTCAAAGTTTTTGATTCTCGTAATGTGTCGTGGTGTTAACCACGGAGTCACGGGGTTCTTTCGCAGGTCGTGCAGTTGCCATTGAGGAAGAAGCCAATCGTCAAGCTTCGTCGGATATGCAAATGTGTGCGCCTGCGCCGCCTTGAAGAGGTCGGCCTGTTCAAAATGGACGGGAGAATAGACATACAGGATTATTTCGGAATCCGGATTTATTTTTTTGATTCTCCGTATGTAGCGGAAGTCGCGATCGAGGTCTGCATCGACATTTGCCGTCGGAGTTCCGAGAACGAACGAAAACTCCGGCACGATACCATAGGCGCGCATCAATTGCGCAAGTGAGAGTACCGTATCCGGCGTTTGTGTCCCGCCTTTATCCATGAGATCGAGCACGGTTTGTGAACTGGATTCCGCGCCGAAAAAGATCATCTTGCATCCGCCTCGCTTCATGCTCCTCCACGTTGCATCATCGTAGGAGAGCAGGGTGTCTGGTCTCCCTTCACCCCACCATGAGATCCCCTTGCCGGCCATTCCATCCGAAAAGTCCCGCGTCCGATGTTCCGCAGTGAAGAAATTGTTGTCATGGAATTCCACCGCATTGATGTTATACCGATCTCTCAGCCAGAGGATGTCCTCGAGAATTGTTCCGGCGCTCAGACCTTTCCATCTGGCGCTGTAGGAAGCGGCCACAGCGCAAAATCCGCATAAAAATGGACATCCAACGCTTGAGTGGTAGTTAATGGTGCGAGACCCGAGATACGTCGGCTCGATGTACTTCGCAACAGAAACGGATTCATAGGGAAGGCGATGCAGGGAGTTTGGATCGAGAAGCTGTTGTTTCTGTGTATAGCGGATCGACCCGTCGTTGTAGGCAATTCCCACGATGGAGGATTCATCCCCTCCCGTGATGAGGCATTCAATGAGTTGGACAAAGGACGTGTCGCCCTGATCCCGGATAGCATAATCGACGTAGCCGGAAGAGAGCACCGTTTCCGTATGCAGGGTGGGGAAGTAGCCGCCCCAGATAATCTTCACTTCGGGAAACTGCGCGCGCACATATTTCGACAAATGGATGGAATGGGCGAGCTGAATACCCGGCATGACGGAGAATCCTACAAAACGGATGTTGTTCTGAATAATCTGCGAGTGGAGTGTGCCCTGAAGATCGGGGTCGACGTTGCCATCAAGGATGACGTACGGAAAACGTCCTTCAAGCGAGGCGCCGATAGCCATGATGGCGAGCGGAAGTCTGCGATGCCAGGATGTGGCTTTTGCGTTGATAAGCGCGATCATCGTGCTATCCTCCAGAAATAGAAATAGGCATACCCGCCCGCGGTGAGGCTCTCCGTGATGATGCAAGCAACTGCAGAGCCCATGGCGCCCAACGAAGGGATAAGAAGGAAATTCAAAATGAGGCCAACCAGACTGGCGCCCGCAAGGATAAAGAGTGCCCGCACCTCTCCATGCCGCGAAAAAACTGCCGCCCCGAGCACCGTATTGCAAAGAAGTGCCGGGATCGAAAACGAAAGGACGCGCAGGATCCCGACAGACTCTTTGAATCGGAACGTAGCGGCCAAAATGAACGAAGCGGACAAGGTCAACACGACGGCACCCGCTCCACCAGCCAGAAGGGCCAATGTGAGTGCACTGATGACGCTCTCTTTGTGCTTTCGAATATCCTGGATGCCGGCAAATGCCGGAAGGACAGCTCCATAAAGTGAGAATGCGAGGAGGTTCCCCGCAATGAGAAACCTGTCGGCCGCAGCATACGTACCCGCAACCGCTTGCCCTCGAAGAGCACCCAACATGAGAATGTCAGATCGGCCTCCTGCGTACGTGATGATGCCCAGGGCCGCAAAGGGGAGTGAACGTGAAAGAAATCGTAAGAGGGCGCGGAAGGTGAAGAATGCCGGACGGATAGTAATGCCAGTCTTTGCCGTAATGAGAACAGCAAGGACAAAGGCCTTAACAGTCTCGACAACACACAAAACAAGAAGGACTTGCTGAACGGAGTGCTGAGTGATTGAGGTACCGGCTACGGCGGCGACGGAGAGCAATGCACTTGTGACGGAGATGAGAGTGACACCTATTCTCTGGTTCCTCGCCTTGAGAAAACTTTCCAACGTGCCTGAAATTCCGCGAGGGACGATGAGCAACGCAGCGGCGACGAAGGCGGCGTGATTGGACCAGCCGAAGTTGAGGAGGAGCGATACAAGCACGGTGGCTACGCAGATCGACGCCGCGGTCTTAGCGGCAAGGATTTGGTTGAAAAGGTGATTTGTCTCCTTGGATCCGCAGGCGAAGGTTCGCATAACCATCGAATCAATGCCAACATCTGCCGCGAGAAGGGCAATTGTTGATGCGGTGATGCAAATACTGTACTCACCGAGACCCCCGGCACCCATTGTCCGTCCGATGATCATGGACATCATAAACGACCCCGCGCTGGTCGATGCCGCGCCGAGCATGTAGAGTGACGAACGCCGGACGAGGTCTCCAAGAAACATCTGCTGGTTATCTGTTTGATGCTGGCCGCTGACCTTCTGTGTCCAGCTCAGGTTCAATGGAGCGATGGACTCTCTCATGCGCGCCACCCGCGGATTGTGGGGATCACGAACGCCGACGCGGAAGTCCGGCTGTGACTCTGATGACGGGCCACCACGACACAAGCACGCACTATGACCAACGCAAAAAGGACAATTAAGGCCAGGAGTCGAGGATAGGCAAGGGGAATCAGCAGACCGGTGGCAGAAAACGATCTCAGGAATGCAATCGGCGCAAACCCTATGATGCCATAGCAACACAAGAGGGCCAGGGTAGAGCTATTGCCGACACCTTGTTCACGTTCGCCTAGTATCAGCCCGAGAGGAAGCCAAAGGAGGACATAGTGATACGTTCCGGTGGCCGGGGCGAGCAGCAATGCCGTAATCGCCAATATGCCGATCGAATATCTGCCGCGTTGATCGATGGACCGCAGTCTGTAAACCACGGTCAATGCGCTCCCTGCAATGATTGCAACGGTGAGGATCTCGGCGATGAAGAATCCTGCAGCAAAAGGGATTGGGGGGGAAGGATTGAGTGTCGGATCGAACAGAAAGATCGTGCGATACAGCGCATCAAACGATTGAAAGGCCGCGCTGAAGGGAGACTGCATGCTAAGGTTGCCAACGAGGNNTACGCCGTAAGGATCGCGGCGGCACAGAGGCGCAATTCGCGATGAAGGAAGAAGAAAGGGAGGAATGCGAGGGGAAAGTACTTTATGGGGATCCAAAAACCAAACAGGATGCCCGCAGCAATGGGGTATCCTTTTGTGTAAAGATAGTAGCCAAGGATAATGGTAAACGAAATCAGGACATAGACCTGCCCAAATCGAAAATCGTTCGCAAGCCCCATTCCGGAAAGCAAGACAAATCCGAGTGTTCGGAAATAGCCGGGACGTAGGAGCGTCTGCAAAACGATGACGGACCCTGAGAGCGCCATGAGATTGAGAGTAGTGAGTATCCGCAACGCTGTCAACGGAGGGAATAGCGCAAGCGGGGCCGACAACAATGCGACACTTGGAGGATTAGGAGAAAACTTGCCCGGAACATCCACGCCATCTTGTTGCATCCGCTCATGAAACCAGCCGTCATCATAAAGTCGGGTGATGTTTGTCCCGGAAAGGACAATCCTTCCGGCAGTGTAGTAATTGGGAAAATCCGTGTCAATGTGTGCATAGGGGGGAAAAACTCCCTTCACGGCGAAGAACACCAAGAGGATTACCAAAAGGAGAAACTTTGCAGCTTTTTCCCATGATACTATTGTCACGCTCGTTACCCCGCAAGATGAAACTGTTCCTGCTTGAACACTTCGCTCAATACCTGGTCGACAGAAATCTCACGCATACAATATGCGTTGAATGGGCAATCCACGCGTTTTGCCGAGTAGACATTCAGACAGGGACTGCACGGCGTTCCCGCGTAGAGGACTTGTCCATTGGCAAGCGGGCCGTAGATAGCGGGGGACTCAGGCCCGAAAAGAGCAATGACGGGCGTACCGACTGCCGAAGCGACGTGGATCGGTCCGCTGTCATTGGACAAGAACCATCGTGAGAGAGAAAGCAGGGCGCCGAATTCACCGAAAGAAAGATTGCCTGCAACGTTGCGGGCTCTCTTCCTCACTTGGGGGAACCGCTCAAGCAAGTCATCGATATATTCGCGTTCAGAGGATACCCCCGTAAAATACAACGTCGTTTCTGGGTATTTTTCCAAATACCGTTCAGCCACCTTGGCAAACCTCTCAGGCGGCCACCGCCGTTCAAGCGCTGTCGGTCCTGCATTGATATTGATACAGGCGATGGCAAAGGGTGTCGCCCCATTCAGGGAAAGTCGGGCAATCACCTCGGCGATTTCGGTATTTGAGGGTGTGAAGTGAACCCGGTCATCTGCAACGCGGACAGCGGTTCGCCAGGGCAGCTGATCCATAAACGTCAAGGAAATGTGCCGGGAGATATCGAGTGGAACGGTGTGTGTGGCATTCCATCTTCTCCAGCGTGCAGGAAGTTCGTATGCACTACGACACGGTGCTCCGGAGAGGGTGGAAACAAGCGTTGTAAACTTCGAGAAAAATTNNCTGCATCAGGATGGCTGCGCCGGATAAACGCTAGTGTGCGAACCAAGTCGCTCACAAAACAGCGGAAGTGTGATGTACGGATCACGATCGGATCCGTGACGACGGTGAGTCGTTCAACAAGTTCTTTGTTCGACGCAAATGTGAGAAAAAGAATCCTCGCGCCGGGCAATCGCTTATGGAGTTCCTCGAGGAAGGGAGCTGCGAGAAGCACGCTGCCCATTCCGAACATTTTTATCACGAGGACGGTACGATATTGCGATGGGTCTTTCCGCAGTGGGGATCGCGTGAGCAGCCGGGCGCCGATTCCTGTGAGCCAACAAAGCGGAACGCCCACTATGCGGTCCACTGTTCGCATAGTCTCCACTGTCATGTTCGCACTCCCGCGCTTGGGTGGGCTAACGTCGCTTTGCGCTGAAGTTTCAAAAGGACATGGTCTCCAAGCCGTGATACGAGCGGCAACGATTGAATCCGTTGATCCGCAGCTTCGAGAAGGCGGACTAAATGGGGGTGCTTCTCATGGAACCTGAACGAGGAAGGAGGTGGAGAGAAGATGTTCAGCCCTGTGATTTTTCGGACTTCGAACTTGGCTCTCGCAATCCGGAGTACGTGAGATGTCGAATAATACCAGACTGGCACCGATCTCTCCCCGATTGGCACTTTCACGGAGCGTTTGTGCCATCGCCGGAAAGCAGCACGGAAATGACCACGGGCAATGAACGCCGCAGTCTCCCAAAGAGCGTGTGGGTTAAGAAGACAAATCATGAGAATGCCGTCGTCTTGCAGGATTCTCTCGCACTCGTCAAAAATAGACGGCAGATTCCCTGAGCAGTTCAATGCGCCGAAATTGGAGAAGATTCCCTCAAAGGAATTCTCGGGAAGTTCACCGAGCTGTTCGGCATTCAATTGGATGAACCGCATAGGGACATTCTCTGCTGCGATCTTTTTCTGGAGTTCTTTAATCATGCCCGCCGATGGATCTGCAGCAGTGACTTTAATTCCGTGACGCCGGAGGTACAGTGCATCCTCCCCTGTACCACACCCAAGATCCAGGACCTTTGCTCCTGCCTGCCATGTGGCGAGTGCTTCTCTGTAAATGCGCCCTCTCAGTCTCTGCACCTGGGGATGCATTGAAAATTCGCGGTCATACACACCGGCGTACAAGGAGAACGGGTCGGTCGTCGATGAAATGGTCATGGCTTATTGTGTCAGTGACATACCCAATTGCGATGCTTTTGCTTTGATGAAAGAGGTCGCAATGCGAAGCCACGATCTTCGGGTATTGTGAAGCATACGACTCCACGCCGCCTCATTGATGATGCGTCTATTGGCAAACCAGTAGAATCTTCTTGAGTATCGCCCGGCGATATCGATCATCCTGTCGTTCCATTGGTCGAATGGAAGGGAAGGTAGGCGGAGCCGATCTGTTACTTCACGATAGAAGGTCGTCCCCTTGATCGGGTAGGCAACTGTTGTGAGCACTATATCGGGATGCGCAGCTTTGACGTGATGCACTGTCTGTTCGATATCTTCGCGTTGTTCGCCGTTGTACCCGAGCATGATAAACATTCCAACCTCGATACCGGCTTCTCTGCTAAGCTTCACGACCGCGCGAATCTGTTCTGCCTTAACCCGGCGTGACATGGCATCGAGAATGCGCTGGGAACCCGATTCACTGCCGATCCAGACGCGTGAGCAGCCGGACGATCGCAGCTGTTGAACCACCTCGTGGTTCATCCTGTCGGCACGGGTTATGCACTCATACCGTATGTGAACGCGGCGTTCACGGAGTTCACGAGCAAAGCCATTCAGCCACTCGTGGTTGATGGTAAAAACATCATCAGCGAACCAGAATGCGTCGGGGGAGTATGAATCGATGAGGCGCTGGAGTTCGTCCACCACCGCTTCCGGCGATCGACGGCGATAGCTTTCTCCATACACGGCATGACTGCACCAGGTGCAGGTATAGGGGCAGCCCCGCATTGTGACCATGGAAAGCGAGGTGTATCCGTGCCGTTCCCGCCAGACAGCAAGGTACTTCTCAAGGTCAACCTTGGTCCTGTCGGGATTCGGCAATGAATCGAGGTCGGAAACAAATGCCCTCGAAGTAGTGCGGATGACGGCCCCGGCTTCGTTCCGATAGGCAAGACCTGGAATCGCGGCAAAATCGGCCCGGCCGTTTTTTACCATGNNTCGGCTGCGGTTTGCTCCCCTTCACCGATCACCACAACATCGGCTCCATAGGTGAGGAATTCTTCGGCGTAGTGCGGTGGCTCGGGACCGCCGACAGCAATGAATGTCCCGTATCTCCTTGCAATTTGAATCATCCTGAGAGCCGCGAATTTTGTCATCATGTTTACGGAGATACCGACAATGAGGGGATGCAATCTCGCCACGGCATTCTCAAATTCGACTGGCGAGGCGAAGGTGGAATCGAAAACGGCAGTCTGGAATCCACAGCGGTCCAGATATGCAGCAATTGAGAGAATTCCCAATGGAACATAAGGCTTCATCACCCGTTGCTCGATCGGGTCGTTGGAGAGGAAGTAGCCGTGGGTGAGGAGGATCNNAGGCCGCCCGCTCAAGCGTTCTCAGTTTTGCCATGACTGGCGGCAAGGTGAGGCTGTGAAACCCTGCGGCCATGAGGGAACGCAATCCTCGGGTACTGAGAGAGCGGGGATTGCGCGCAAACTGTGAGAGCACGGCGGCACCCTGCCAGGTACGCAGGAGTTTATGAGTGACTTTATGAAGTGTTCGATAATAATCGGGGACGAACGTCCCCTTGAACATCAGTGCCAAATCTTCGCTATCAGTCCAATTGTGTTTTAGTCCCAGGTCATGTTGAACGTTCTCGTAGAACCTGGTACCAGGGAGGGGATAGGATATTGAGATGCCAATGTCATCGGGCATGCAATCGCGCAGCAACCGGAGAGTCAGGTCAATNNCCGGGTAACCGAATTGAAGAAAGAAACCGACACGGATTCCTGACTGTTTCAGGAGCCGCGAAGCCTCGTGGATCTGAGAGACCGTCGTTCCCTTTTCCATTGCGTCAAGGATTTTTTGGGACCCCGATTCGGCGCCCACCCACACATTCACACATCCTGCACGGCGGAGCTGTGCCACGGTATCTCCGCGAACCAGCAGATCTGCGCGGGCCTGACATTTGAATGGTACAATCGTGTTCAATCGCCCAACTTCATCTGCAAACTCTTGAATCCACCCGGGCCTTAATCCGAAAATGTCGTCGCAGAACCAGATATGATTGGGGGCATACGTTGCAACCGTTTCCCTCAGTTCTTCGGCAACTGCTGCGGGAGATCGCGATCCATACGATTGGCCATAGACAGGCTTTGCGCACCAGTTGCAATGGTATGGACATCCGCGGGTAGTGACCAAGTTCATGGAGAAATATCCATGCCGTCGAGTCCAGACTGTGCGGTAGGCTTCCATATCCACAAGATCGCGGGCAGGATGCGGGAGTGCATCAAGGCTTTTTGCCGCGAGTCTGGGAGATGTACGGACGACATTGCCATCAAGAAGATAGGTGAGACCGGGGATGCGCGATTGATCCTCATTGCCGATGAAGGTCTTATCAAGATACTCGCCAAGACTCTGCTCACCTTCTCCGCTGATCACTGCATCGGCACCGGCGTAAAGATATTCGGCCGGATGATCGGTGGCGTCAGACCCGTGAACCACGACAATGCTTCCCGCACGTTTCGCCATCTTCGTCATCGTGTGTGCTGCTTCTCGCATTCGCGTGAGGCACATCTTCGAAAGGTAGTTGAAGTCGTCGTCGTAGATTACCAGCACCTTGGGTCGATGAAGCCGGAGCAGAGGCTCAAGGGCAAATTCATCCTGTGCGAGCATGCTGTCAAAAAGGGCAACGGTATAGCCTTTTCTGCGTATATGAGCGGCGGCATAGAGCGTTGCAAGCGGAGGATAGGGCATCATCGCCCGGAATTCCTTGGCGTCATGGTGGAGAAAGTACGAATGGGTGAAAAGTATGTCACTCATAGTCGATATCGAATCACTGAGGTTTCTTGTCGTTGTTCGGCTTAGAACACTAGTCGGCGACTCCGTGTCGGGGGAGCCGCGCATTATAGAGCGCCAGGACCTTTGATTCGAAATTGCCTGAGTACGTCCGGGACTCATCCTTGGTGGTCCGGTAGAGTTGCTCTCTTGTTTCCTGATCGTACTGTGGATATCGTTTCTCCCACACCTTTTCCATCGTATGCATGAGATAGTCGTCAAGCAGGTTGATCCGCGGGAATTTTCCAAAGACCTCAAAACTCCTCTGCAGGAGACTCCGACGGTCTGAGGCATATATTGTCGGGACATCCTGAAAGTCGAAATTCGGGAAGAAGTCCTTAATCCAGGCATTTTCCTGCCAGAACTGCAGCAACAACTTGGTATTATAGAGCGGCTTCAGGTGCGCAACCTCTGAGGCAACATAGAGATTCCTTTCCTCCAGGTGGAAGTTCCTGGTCGTGACAAAGGAGTTTAGGCAAAAAAACTTCTTTGAGTTCAGGAGAAAGACTTTTTTGAACAGGATGAGCAATGTTCGAGCGATCCAGAGACGACCCGGTTCCGTAACCACAAAAAAGTCCACATCCCCGCCTTTGCTCGAGACGTTGTTTGAAAGTTCTCCCGAGACAAAAATCGCTCGGACAAACGGGAAACACTTGATAATTGCGACGGCGATTCTCGCGCCCCGCCACATCCAGGCCGCACGCCGTTCATTACGTCTCCTTCTCGCCACCCACGAACTCGGCCGTCCCCGTACGACATACAAACCGTCATGTTGATCAATGACCCCGGAGCGCTCGGCATATCGGAGGTGATGTTCAAAAAGGGCCGGGGAGGATATACGTGCGCCCAGGAACCTGTGGATTTCATCAGCCGACAAAGGAAAGCTCCAGATGTCGAAGTATAGCAGAGTGCGGATGATTTCCTTTTGAACGGTCGTCTTTGCAGGGAGAAGTCTCTCCCACCGGGCGAACCCGTTAAGACGCATTTGCCGGGTGGATACGGATTCTCCAAAAACCATAGTGCCCATCCCTTCAGGTGGATATGCTCAGGTCATAAACCCTTGACTATTGGATATTGTTGCAGGTCATCGCGAAGGGGCAACTTCAGGCGGCGAAGGGATGTTCAAGATACACGAAACCGAGGATTATGGTGGCGCGTCAGAGGACAGGATGGTTTCATGAGTTGAGGGAGAAAGGGGATGCCTGGTGGGGGTCTCATCCTGATCAGGGTGAACGTGTCGCAGGTATTCTCCTGACTCTTGTGTGCGGGTCATTGATTTTTTCCACGGCGCTGGTTCAAATCTTCATCGTAGTCCTCACCGGATTCACAGTGTATACCATGGTGTCTCGTCACACCTCGGTTGTTCGAAGGACACCTCTCGACGCGCCATATCTCATGTTCGTCCTCTGCCGTGTCTTTTCCCTCTTCACTTCACAGGATCCTTTGCAAAGTCTGCCGGCATTGCACATTGAATTCTTTTACTACTTGGTGTTCTTTCTGATCACGCAGACAGTACGAACCGATGAACTCCTGGCATCGGAATGTCTCGGGTCAGTGCTTATTGTGGCGGGGATCTGTGCGGCACTTGTCGGGACGGCGAAGGTCGGACTTTCGCTCGTTCCCCGTGCTTCTTCAACCACAGCAGGCACCTACACCTTGGGCGGGTTTCTCTGCCCGGTGCTGGTTCTCTCTCTCTTCATGCCGGGAGGTCCGAAAGATTTACGCTCGGGAATTCGAACAACAGCAATCTGGATTATCCTCTGCGTTGGTATTGTGCTCACGCTTGACCGATTGCACTGGGTAGGGATGGGGTTGGCATTGCTTGGGGCATTGCTGTTACCGGGGAATGGAGTCGAGTATCGTCGCTGGAATCTCCGTAACAGACGCCTCGCCGTTCTTGTTGTGTGCGTTCTGCTTGCGACGACTGTGTTCATCCCGATGGTCCAGGTGCGTATCGCTCAGATCCCCAGTTTCGCGGAGAACATGAGCGGGAGAGATGTCCTGTGGAGGGGAGCTGCCATGCTCTGGTTGGATCATCCGGTCGTTGGGTTTGGCCCAAGAACGTTTACGGAAATTTTTCCTTTGTTCTCTGAGATGAGGGTCCGCGGAGTTGGGTGCTGGCACAATGACTATCTCCAGGTGTACATGGAAAGCGGACTACTGGGTTTGTCCGCGCTCTTCTGGCTCATCGGTGCCGTGTATGTTCATTCGTGGAATGTAATTCGGGTCTCATACCCTCGACAGAGAGCAATGGTTATTGCCCTCCTCTCCGCGGTGACCATGATGCTATTCATCGGTGGGATGCTGGATCTTCTCAATGGTATATTGTTCAGGGTGCTTCTTGGTCTTCTTGCCTTGCATCTCAGATTCCCTCGTCCCATGCAAGAGCCAGAGGTTGCAGCAACGAGTGTGCAGGAAGGGTGGTTCCGTTGGAGACCTTGACTATGTTTTACTCCTTTGCTTTGCCATTGGCAAGGGGAAGTTCACTCAGGGCGATGGAGGGATATTTCTCGGCAAAATAGTTAAGCGCCCAATCACCGGGGAAGAGGATGGCCGGATTTCCGTGACGATCATCTGTGAGCGCCGCACCGGTCGGCAGGATCGTCCCTTCGAGAAGTGAAGCATCAACGGAGGGATGAACCCAGCGGGCGAATTTCCATTCGGTGTGTTCAAGCCGTGCTTCGGCGTCGTATTCGTTTTCCAGTCGGTATTGGAACACTTCAAATTGTAGTGGGCCAACAGCCGCGAGGATAGGAATCTGTTGCGCAGAATTCCTGGGTTGAAACCCCTGGACCACCCCCTCCTGGAGGAGCTGCTCAACGCCATCCCTGAATCGTTTGAATTTCGCCGGGTTGGGGTTGCTCAGGATGGCGAAGCACTCAGGCGGGAAGCGCGGGATCTCGTCGTACATGATGCTGCGGTCGGTCGTGAGCGTGTCGCCGATGCCGA
>PMNP01000315.1 GCA_003161755.1 Ignavibacteriota bacterium
TTCAGCCAACCGGACTTCCAGTTCCAGGAACTGGAATTGGCAATTCAATCGTATCTGAACCCCTTTGCAAGGGGAGACGTTATTCTTACACTTCCCGGTCCCGACATCGAGCAAAGCAAGCTCGGCGTCGAGGAAGTCTACGCCACGGTCCTTCGTGGCCTGCCGTTGGATCTTAACCTTCGTTTGGGAAAATACCGGGCGGAATTTGGAAAACTGAACATGGTGCATCCGCACGCCTGGCCGTTTATTTCCCAGCCTTTGTCGCAAGCGCGTTTTCTCGGGGAGGACGGGCTGAACGATCTCGGCATATCGGCAAGTCTTCTCTTTCCCACAGGCGACGTCTATACGCGACTTACTGTTGATCTCCTACGCGGAAATTCCGTGGGCAAAGCTCCGGGCATTCAAGACACAACCGGAGCCAAACCCTCGTATGCCACATCATCCAGATTGAGCGCCTTCTTCACGCTGAATGATGTGAGCGATCTTGAAACAGGTCTGAGCACCTACACCGGCATCCACGATCCTTATTCTCATGATCGCTTCTGGTATGTTAATGCCGATGTAAAGTACAAGTATCGTTCAAGTTCCTACACTTCCCTCACTGTGCAAGGGGAGTGGCTCTTCAACACCAGGAAAGCGTTGGAAAACGGATCGCTCCAACAGTTCCTTGATGCAAATGGATCGCCTGTCCGACGATCGATTAGTACCAGCGGCGGATATCTGTATGCGGATTTCCAATTCCTCAAACAATACAGTGTGGGTGCACGTTACGACTATGCAGAGACACCATACAGCAAGGATGACAAAGCATCCGGCATGGCGATCTTTGCCGGGTACTATCCGGTCGAGGAGACGCTGGGAGTCCGGTTTGAATATCAATACGTGAGAACATCAGCGCCGGCAGCGGCCCAGGCAGTAAATTATCTTGCCCTGCAGGTACTGTTCTCCATAGGGCCGCACAAGGCCCATCCGTTTTAGGAAGAGATTTCCGCCCTGGCGTTCATCATTGTCTGTGCGAAGGGCAAAATCATGGTTATACCATTCATTGGGAGCAAAAAAGTATGATAAAGTCATTGACGATTGCAGCCATAAGCCTGATTGTGGCGACATCCTCGCCGGCGGCCATCAAAGTAGTGACGTCGCTACCGGACTTGGCGGATATCGCGAAGCGCATCGGCGGCGACAAGGTGGAGGTTGACCACATTGTCCGGGCCGATCAAAACCCGCATTTTGTCGAAGTGAAGCCAAGTTACATGATGAAGCTTCGATCGGCCGACATTTTTTTCACCATCGGGATGGAACTCGAGTTGTGGGCGCCACAGATTGTGGATGGGTCGAGGAACAACAAACTTGATGTGGTGGATCTTTCGAAAGGGATCCAGAAGATCGAGGTCCCCGAAAAGGCTGATGCCAGCCAGGGAGACGTGCACCGTTTCGGCAATCCTCACTACTGGCTCGACCCGCGCAATGTTCACACCATCGTCAACGAGATGATTGAGGCCTTTCTTCGTGTTTCTCCCGGCGATGAACAGCTGTTCCGCGCCAATGCGGATGCATACCTCAAAGGTCTTAACGCGAAGATTGCAGATTGGGAAGGAATGATGAAACCGTTTTCAGGCGACCGGATCATCACATTCCACAAGAGCTGGTCATATTTTGCGAACTGGCTTGGGTTGGTTGTTGCGGACGAGGTTGAGCCCAAACCGGGCATTGCGCCNNAAGCCACACCGCAGATCTCATCTCGCTCGTTAAGTCATCCAATATCAAGGCAGTGGTGGTTGAGCCTTTCTACGATCTGAACGCGCCCGAACAAATTGCCCGCTCCAGCAGTGCGAAAGTGCTCACGCTTCCCACCTCGGCCGGATGGTCTGATCTGACAGGTGACTACATCTCCATGATCGACTACGACGTCAAAACGCTTGCCGCAGCCCTGAAATAGATCAGATCAGGAGAACGTGCCCCATGCCTCCAATAATTTCGTTCAGAAATGTCACGCTTGGCTACGGACGAAAACAGGTGTTAAGCAATCTCACCTTTGATGTCGACAAGGATGACTACTTCGGCATTGTCGGACCGAACGGTGCAGGGAAGACCACGCTTTTGCGCGCAATACTAGGGACGCTTGCACCAATGTCGGGATCCGTTCATACCGAAAGCTCCCATGGAGGGCCGTTGCATCTCGGTTATGTCCCGCAGCGTGACTCGATTGACGACATTCTTCCGTACACCGTGGCTGAAGTGGTGATGATGGGCCGGTACAAAAGAATCGGCCTCATCCGGCGGCCGGGGAAGAACGATCGGGAAGCGGTGGTACGGGCTCTCGACTATACAGGCATTGCAAGCCTGAAGAGCCAGATCTTCAAGGATCTCTCGGGAGGCCAGAAGCAACGGGTGCTCATCGCACGCGCCCTTGCCACAGAACCCGAAGTGCTGGTCCTTGATGAGCCAACAAATGGAATGGATCTCCCGTCGAGAATCACCATCCTCGACCTTATCAGGCGAGTCCACGAAGAGGGTGCGCTGACGGTCATCATGGTGAGCCATCTGCTTGACGATGTTGCAAACCATGTCCGGAACATCGCTATCGTGGAGAAAAATTTCTTTCAGGTTGGGAGCATTGAGGAGGTGCTTACTGGGGCCAATCTCACGAAGCTCTACGGGATGTCCGTCGTCGTCGAGGAGGTTCTCGGAAGAAAAACAATCCTTCCCGGAGGAATGCATGCAGCCAGGTGATATCGTCACAACCATCCTTCATGATTTTCCCTACGCGTTGTATGGAAGTCTGCTCGTTGCCACCGCCTGCTCCTTTCTTGGGGTGTACATTGTGGCGCGGCGTGTGGTCTTCTTCGGGGCGGTCCTCACGGAAGTCTCGGTCCTGGGTGTAACCCTCACGTTCCTGCCATTTTTTGCGTTGCCGCATACTGTGGGTTCTCTTGTAGTGNNTAGTGACTCTCGTCAGTGTAGTCATCCTTTCCCAACTCCTCACGGGAAAGAAGATGCCGAGAGATGCCGTGCTTGGTTTCGTCTTTGTCTCTTCGGTGGCCTTGCGAATCCTCATCATGCAAAAGGCCCAGCGCGTGGAATCCGCAGAGGTGGAAAACCTCCTGCGGGGGGATATTCTCTTTGTCACGCCTGATCTCTTTTGGATTATGGCCGTCTGTTTTGGCGTGGCGTTGACAGCACATTTGCTGTTCTCGAAGGAGTTCTCCTTGATTGCCTTTGATGCGGAAACCGCCAGGGCAACAGGCTACAATGCCGGTGCGTGGGATCTCACGTTTTATCTCCTGGCCGGCGCACTGATTGCCGTTGCGACGCACATGGTGGGGGATCTCTTCGTCTTTGGGTTTCTTGTCGTGCCGCCGGTGGCAGCGATGTTGCTTGTTCGCAGAGTCCCCCTTATCTTTCTTGTGTCGGTGGGGATAGGGATACTTTCCCCTCCAATTGGGCTCTACTTCGCATTTCTATTTGATTTCCCGGCATCACCGGCAATCGTTGGGGTGTCATGTATCTTCGCCGCAATTGCATTTCTCTACAGCGTCGTAAGAAAACATTGAAATGGCTGAAGATACATGTGGAACGATGCATTGTCAGACGATGTTTGAATTGTCAGGGTAACGGTTGGGACGCGGTCCTTCTTCCTACACTTGCAGGAAGGCCATCTCAAACTCAAGAACAAACTTCTCCGCAATGATCTCGTTGCGCGAGACCTTCTGTTGTTTCCAGTGTGTCTCCCCCGGACTGACCATGCAGCCCACCTCTTGAAGGGGTACAGTTCCACCATTCGAGCCAAACGCCTGTGAACTGCCACGAATTCAGAAAAGTGATTACGCCTGCAGTCGATGGGTTGCTGGAAGGGAAGGAGCGCGCAGATTTCGAACAACATGCGCGAAAGTGTCGGGCATGCAGAAATGAGTATGAACTTGAAGCTGCGGTAAAGAGTGTGGTCCGGCGTCGGGTCCCTCTTGTGACAACACCAGAGTCGGTGCGGGAGGCTATCCTCAAAGAAGTCTCTGCAATGGACGAGAAGAGCTCGCAGGACCTGAAGCAACAGACTTTGTGGAACCGAATGCGCCTGTACGTTGCCGCGCCTATGATGAAGTTTGTCGGCCCGGGAATCATTATCCTGTTGGCGGGCCTGATACTTTTGATGGTGATGAAGCAGAACACCGCGGGAGGTCTGTCTGAAGACAAGAATCTTCTGGTGCAGTCCATGCATTCCTTTTATGCCTTGCAGACAGGAATGCTTCAGCCGCAGGTTGTTTCTGACAACGCCGAAGCCATTCGAACCTATCTGGTAGCACGATCAGGCATATCGGTCACGGTTCCCCTTGCGGCCGATTTCGTCCTTGAGGGAGGGCTGACCGATGAGTACAACGGACTCGAACGTGTACAGGTATTGTACCGCAGGGGTTCCGCAGTCATGGATTTGATCCAGGTTCCGCTTGACGGGGTTCTTCATGGACGAGGGATGGCGTTACCGATCGGAATTCGCAATGAACTGGTGCATAACGGCTGGTACATTGAATCGAGTGACACTGGAGATACTATTCTCCTCTGGACAAGAGGTGTCGTGCTGTGCGTTGCGGTGGCACGTCTGGATCAGGCGGAACTCCACCGCATGTTCATCGCCAATTCCGAGAATGCTGGCAGCGAATCTCCCTGGTGATTTTTTCCTTCCTTGACAAACCCCCAATCTCTTTCTATATTCACGGTGACATAACTCAAGGGTGTCCGTTCAGACACCTTTTTTCGTCTTTATTAAGGGATCCTGATTCCAGCACGTATGCAAGAAGAATCCACTACAACACACACGGGGGGCGGAGAACGCCAGGAACCGTTTCCCGCACAGCTTCCAGTGCTTCCTCTGCGGGACGTCGTCATTTTCCCGTCGATGATTTTTCCCGTTCTTGTCGGCAGGGAATCATCGTTGCGGGCGGTGAACGAAGCCCTTGAACGCGAGAAGTACTTGTTTCTCGCGGCACAGAAAAATCCCCTCACGGAAGAACCCGGGAAGGATGACATTTATCATGATGGAACTGTCGCCAAAATCATTCAAATCCTGAAACTTCCCAACGGACTGATGAAGATCCTGGTGGACGGCCTTGCCCAGGGGTCCGTTGAATCATTCCTGCCGAACTCGCGTTATCTGGAGGCCACCATCAGGACCGACGATCTCCCGGTGTTGATGGACTCCGAACTCGATGCGCTGCTCCGCCACACGTCCAGTCTCTTTGCGGAATATGTCCACCTGAATCGCAACGTGCCCAGTGAGGCACTGGTGGCATTTGAGAATACGCGCGATCCCCGCAGAAAAATCTTTTACATGGCCTCGAACATTCTTCAAAGTGTTGAGGTGAAGCAGAAAATCCTCCAGTTATCAGGCGCCCGCGATCAATTGCACGAGATCATCCGGATCCTGAATTCGGAGATTGACGTTCTGAAGATCGAAAAGGAAATTGATACCAAAGTCCACGATAACATCGCCAAGTCGCAGAGGAAATACTTCATCCAGGAGCAGATCAGGATATTGCAGGATGAACTCGGTGACGACGAGTCGAATCCGGAATTGCTGAAGCTGCGCGACGACATTCGAAAAGCAAAGATGCCCAAGGGCGCGGAAGAAAAGGCGATTGAAGAGTTCCAGAAGCTTCGGAAGATCCCCCCCCTGTCGCCCGAATCCACCGTCTTGCGCAGCTATCTTGAGTGGATGATTGGAATTCCCTGGCACAAACGGACAAAGGATCACCTGAGCGTCGAGCATGTGCGGAAGATTCTGAATGAGGATCATTTCGGACTTGAGAAACCGAAAGACAGGATCCTGGAGCATATAGCGGTCCTCAATCTTGTCCGCGAAATGAAGGGACAGATCCTCTGTTTTGTCGGTCCGCCGGGAGTGGGGAAGACTTCCCTCGCAAAGTCCATCGCGCGCGCTCTCGGGCGTGTGCTCGTGAGGATTTCGTTGGGAGGGGTCCGCGATGAAGCGGAAATCCGCGGCCA
>PMNP01000101.1 GCA_003161755.1 Ignavibacteriota bacterium
CGTCACATCCCGCCGGGATTCGAGAATGCGTTGAGCCGCGGCAAGGTACGTCCCATAGTCCTTTTTCCGAACAAGCTCACCGACCATTCCCACCACCAATGGCGTTACGATCCCGAGGCTTTTGCGCACTTTTGAAATTTCCATACCGCCAGATATTCTCTTCGGATCGAACCCGTTGTGGATGCACATTCCCCGACGTGATGACACCCTGTAGGCTTTGAGTCCGGCATGAGAGTTTGCAACGACCACCCTTGAGAAAGGAAACGTCAATCGGGAGGCCAACCCAAGTTTGCTGTTCCATGGAATGTGGGGTGGGGCATTTGTGATCATGCCGTTCACCAGGGGAATCCTGAGGAGACGTGCTTCAGGCGAAGCATAGAGCGACGTCATGGNNTTCTCGAGCTGCTCCTTGCGCAGCGCGCGGTACATTTTCCATGGAATCCGCAGGTCATGTCTTGATTCCCTGATGAAGTAATAAATCTGGATGCCGAGCGCAAGAACTTCAGGATACCGTATTTCTTTTGACATGAGCCCCAGGATAGGCCTGATTTCTCCTCCGGCCGAAAAGTGCTTCAGCACCTCAACGAGGCGCCGTTCTTTCCCACCGGGGTGAAGCCCATCACAGAGATAGAACACCGTCAGAGGTTTCACCTAATCATCCACTGATTGGCAATTCACGATCGGTTGCGGCCCGGTATTCAGGGACTTTTCGAACCTGGACAGGAGATCCAGGAAGACTGACGACGTTGCTTCTTTGGTATGGCGCTGATGAAGGTAACGTTGAACCACTCGCTGGTCGACATCATACGAATCTTGTGAAAGGAGGGCAATCATGCGTTGTCGATCACCGTCGCATACATAACCGAGTCCATGTTTTTGGATTACGCCACCCGGATCAATATGCAGAGAGATGACGGGAGTGCCGATTGCCCATGCTTCCAGAAATGTATTCGGGAATCCTTCATACGGGGATGTATTGATCAGGACTTTTGAGGAGGCAATCCGCTCCAACGTTTCCCTTCGAGGAAGGGGTCCGAGCAGGGCAACATTGGGACGCCGGTTCAATTCTGCGTGGATCCTCCTCCCNNGCAACGCGTCAACCACTTCCCGCATGACATCGAGTCCTTTGTGCGTGGAGAGCGTTCCCACCAGAATGGCGACCGGTCGTTTTCGTCTTTTTTTCACAAGGAACACATCGTCTGCCACGATATTGCCGCAAATGATAACGGGCCCCTTTCGGCGAGGAGCTTGTGCCGCCTGCAGCTCATGTTGAACAAGCAGAATATCGGCCCTACGCAGCAGGATAGGTTGGAAAAGCTCGTTGGGAATAATCGTCGAGATCCATTCCCAAGGGTTCCTTCTGCTTCGGTAGTTCACTGTGCAGCGTTCTCGAAATCCAAGGAGATCTAGATCGCTTGCAGCGGCAAGGACAAACCAGCCTCCGGTCATCCACGCAGCCGCCAGTGGCAGAAGATACAGAAATGAGAATCCCCGTGCATAGAACACCGCTGCACCCGAACGACGCATCGCACGAAGAACCCCGGGGATTCGGTGCGTCAGGAACCGCAGACCACGGATTCCTCGCCTCCATTCCGGAATGGCCACAACCTCCAACAATGGCTCAATCGACCGGCTCTTCTCGGCAAATGGATCCACGATGACCGCGCGGATGCCCCGGTCGGAAAGAGCGCGCGCAAGAAGGGCCGTTTGCAATTGGGCGCCGCCGGGGACTTCTCCAAGGAATACTCCTCCGACCTTGGGACCGTAGAAGCACACTCCTTTTTCCAGAACGCCCGACATTGTAGTTTTGCTCATGAGTGCATCCAGCGTTCGGACCACATTTCGTACATAAGCAAGAACCAGAGGCGATTGATGCCCACGCCCTGATTATTCAAGTAGTCATTCAGGAGTCGTGTTACCACTTTGGCGTTGAAGATTCCTTCCTTCCGGATTCGGTCCTCAGACAGGTATTCCTGCAACATTCCCCGGAGTTCATCCTTGAACCAGATTTCGATCGGTACGCCGAAACCGTGTTTCGGCCGATCGAGGAGGGATTGAGGGATGTATTTATACGAGACTTTGCGCAGGATATACTTGCTCACTTCATTTTTGAATTTCAGCGACGATGGCAACGCTGCTGCGAACTCAATGATCTTGTGATCGAGAAATGGCTCGCGCGATTCCAGGGCAACGGCCATGCTCGCGCGATCGACCTTTACAAGGATATCATCGGGAAGATAGGAATCGATATCAAGCAACATAAGCGCATTCATGTCGTCAAGGCCGGGGACAGTTCCGTTCAACGGATAACCTTCAGGCAGCCCATGCTGGCAGAGCTCCTCGGCAAAGTAATATCTCCGCGTCAACAAGCTGAGTTCTTCCACGGATTTTGCCTGGAGACGCCGCCGAAGACCGAGATACCGGTGCTTGAAATCAGTGTACTCGGGGATAAACGGTCTGGCCGCTCGATACATTGAATACGCCAGGTCGGGATTGATGAGGTCGAGGATTCTCCCTGCAGCCGGAAGAAAGCTGTTGTGATGGAACCGATGGATGCGCTTCTCGAGCGTGCGATAGCTTTCGTAGCCGCANNCCGCCGTCTGCCGACAAACTCACGGTGACCGCCTTCCGAGCAAGCATTGAGACCAAATGTGTAGGGATGGCGGAATCATCCCCAAATGGTTCGTCGTACATCTCCGGAAGTTTACCAATGATCGAGAACGCCTCCTTCTGGGTACACGTGAGTTCCGTGTGTGAGGTACCCAGGTATTCGGCGATCTTCCGGGCGGTCTTTGCTTCGCTGAACTTCTCCTCGTTGAATCCAATGGTAAAGGTATTCAGTTTAAACCCTTCCTGGACAAGGAGGGCCGCCAGCGTGCTTGAGTCTATTCCGCCACTGAGAAACACGCCCACGGGAACATCGGCAATCATGCGGTAGCGGAAGCTCTCACGGAGAATCTGCTCAAGCTCCTCAGCGATATCCTCCTCCGTGCGGGAAGACCAATGTCCGGATCTCCGCAGTTCCACTCCCCTGGCAAACGTCTCCTGGGCACTCCAGTATGGGATTACCTGCGTCGCACCAGATGCCTGCACCTTGAGGAAGCATCCAGGTGGCAATTTATGCGTATGTTGAAAAATGCAATGCTCGGAGGTAATGTATCCGAGGGTAAGATAGGTCGAAAGTGCCCGTTCATCGATATGCTTCTCAAACCGCGGGTGATGAGAAAAAGCCTTAAGCTCTGAGCTGAAGAGGAACACTCCATCACGCTGATACCAATAGAGAGGCTTGACCCCAACCCTGTCACGGCAGAGGATCAACTCCTTCGTCCTCGAATCCCACAGCACAAAGGCAAACATCCCCCGAAACTTCTGCACTGAATCAAGACCCCACTCCCTGTACGCCTTGATGATCACTTCAGTGTCGGAATTCGAACGGAACCTGTATCCTCGCGCAAGAAGCTCGGCACGGACATCCTGAAAATTATACACTTCGCCGTTGAATGTGATCCACACTTCCTGTTGGTCATCGCACATCGGCTGGTGGCCGAGAGGCGACAAATCAAGGATCGACAGCCGCCTATGGCCCAACCCGACGCCTGCGGTCCGGTCGATATAGATCCCGCCGTCATCTGGACCGCCATAAATCATGCTGTCACGCATGGAAAGGAGGACACTCTCGATGTCATAGTCTGGAGTCGTACTATCCCAGAAGCCAGCAATTCTGCACATCTCTTATCCCCTTCATCGATTTTCGTGAGCAACTTCTCGAGCGGAATGTCGCGGCAGATGCCCCACCTCGGCCGACAGCTCAGTGATAAACGTCTTCATGCGCAATCCAAAGCAGTGGTAGTCCAACTCACGTTCGGCAAATTCACGTCCGCGCATTCCAATTTCATCGGCCCTTGACCTATCTTCCAGAGCTTCATTCAGCATCGTGCTGAACGCCTCGACTGAGGAGTCTTGGGCCACGTAGGCGTTTACCCCGTGCGCGAATCGCTCCCCTACTTCACCAACGGCCGTCGTAATAATAGGCCGGGAAGAGGCGCAGTATTCCCCGATTTTATGAGGAAATCGTGCCCGATCCTGGTCTGTCGGGCGCAACGGAATGAGAAGGGCATACGCGTCAACATAAAGTTGTGATAGCTCCCTATCCGTAAGGTCGGAGATGATCCTCACTGAATTCTGTCGCTTGAGCGACGCAAGCTCACGATGGAACCTTGCAAACTCCGATTCTGTACCGTTGAGGACGAGATAAAGTTGCACCTCGTTCACCGGATCCAGCCGCTCGAACGCCTGGAGAATGAACTGCACGATCTCCATATACCCCACATATCCGCAAAACAAGAAGTAGTCGGGCCCGGGTTGACGTTCGATTCCATCGAACCGGGAAAGATCAACAAGTCCGGGATCTTTCAGCCAGCGTTTGTAGGGAAACCGGCGAGTGATCCTTTCAACGAGAAACTGACTGATAGGCAGCACGCCATCCACCAACAACGGGACCCATTCGTCGAAGAGATACGCATTAAGACGCCTTCGCCATTGGGAGTGGCGGGCGATGCTGGAGTAATATTCCACAACGTGAACGATGATGGGAAAACCAAGAAATGCCGCCATCACCCTGTAGTACAAAACCCTTGAGACGGATCCGGTGGAAATGATCGCCGTGATCTGGTTGTGGCGACTTGAGGCATACAAGACCGCAAACTCTTTTACAATACCTCGGAGACGTGTGGCCTTTCTCGCGATCCAGCCATCGGGCCGCGAGAGAGTCCCGCAGGCATTTACATAGGGGATTGATTCGAAGACCCCGCACGGCGGAAATTGCTCCTTTTCTTTCCAAGGAGCGACACTCCACCAGCGGCTGAGCACCGTGACCGTCACACCTGCCGCAATCAGTCCCTTTGCGACGAGACGCACCTTTTGGGTTTCCGCCAAACCGAGAGGAAAGTCATCGAGTCCGAGATAAATGACAGACGGGGTTTCTTCAATCATTGCAGAGTTATTGATTCTTGGCTTAGGGCTGCTGCTTCAACTGTCGGGCTTTCCTCGCTGCCGCAATGGCGACGCGGGAGCCAAATGGTGCAGTGGCAAAGAGAACGTTGACGGCCACTCCTCGTTTTCCTCCCCTACTCACTTCCCTGAATCGTTTTCGATATTCAGCGGCAACGAGACGATCATTGGCTGCAAGACAAAAGAGTATTCCACGGAAGCAAAAACCCTGATAGTCCGCAGCATGGCACTTCCTGTACACTTCAAGCCATTCCTCCTCGCCAATTGCATGGTGAAAAAAATCAGCTACTGTTTTGACGTCCTGTCTCGCTACTGAGAGTCGATCCGCTCCACCCTTGTGAACGAGGAGCAGAGGCCGATGCAAATAGTACTCCCGGGAACGTTTCCTCACCTTGACCCAGAGCACGCTCTGAAGGCCCTTCAAGCTCACGTTGAACCGATCTCCTTGAAGAAGATCGCTCCGTATAATCCCCCAGAAGTCGCCACTCGTCGAGCATTCTGCGGTCACCGGATCAAGATATTGGTCCCCAGAAAGGCCCTTCCCCGAAAGAGATCCTGTGTCCACATCGAGCGCATTGCATTCTACCTTTGTCACCAAGGGATCCTGTGCGAGAGGGATCTTTAACATGCTGTCGATTGCTTCAGGGACAATTTCATCATCACTATCCACAAATGTGAACCATTCCCCGCGAATGTTGTCAAGACCGGTGTTCTTTGCGGCTTCGGACCCACGGTTATGCTCATGCCGCACAAGACGAATGCGCGGATCAGTGAATTCTTTGACCACGGCCACGCTGCGGTCCGTGGACCCATCATCGACGACGAGAATGTCGAGTGTTGTGTAGGTCTGCGCAAGAATGCTCTTGATCGTTCGTCCGACAGTCTGTTCCCTATTGTAGAGTGTAACAATGATTGTCACCAACGGAGTTTCCATAGAGCCGTCCCTTGCGAATCACACCGCCGCTGACTTCTGATTCAGCACCAAGTCGATCCGGTTCTTGATGAGGGCCATCACTGCGTCCCAGGTGAAGCGCGCATTCACCATGAGGCGACCATTCTCACCCATGGCAGAAGCTCGTTCGGGATCATCCAAGACAGCGCAAAGAGCTTGCGCGAGAGAAGTCGGGTCATCCGGTTCCACCAGGTAGCCGTTAACCCCCTCTTGGATAAGCTCCGGGATAGCTCCTATCTTTGTTCCTACAACGGGAAGTCCATGAGCCATCGCTTCAATGAAGACATGCCCAAACGGTTCAATGCGGGTGGGCATGCAAAACACCGTTGCCGATCGATAATACTCACAGACTTCGTCCAACGGCAATTGTCCGACGAACTTGCAATTGGGGTGAGGAGACGGCCGTACACAGCCGACAATGGAAAGGACTGCGTCCGGATGGGAGACAAGAACACGTTTGAAGGCTTCAAGGAGCACAGGCCCCCCCTTGCGTTCCCAATCAAGTCCGACAAAGAGAATATGTTTGCCTCTCGGGCGGTTCCGGAGCATGGTTGTTGACGAAGGCAGGAGGTTGCAACCCGCGTACACACATTCAACCTTCGACGCGGGGCATCGATAATCTTCGCGCACAGACCTAGCAATGCGTTCACTCATCGTGAAATTACAGTCGGCGTGATGATACATGCGCCGTTCGTATTCACGCCACCATATGGGGAACAGCTTTGTCTCATTAAATGACGGATATCCAAGATTTGCCAAATGGGTATGGTCGGTATAGAGGAAATGGGGAATGCCTTCCCGGCTTGCATCAAACATTGATTGTGTCTGAAAAGTAAAAGCCAATTCGTCGGTCGGGAACGAACGGTGAGCGATCTTTCGGGTCGTTTCCAAAAAATATGTTGTATGTTCCATGCAATCTTTGAGAGAACGCTTCCGACTGACAATATCCATCCCGTATTCCCTCAACGCCGTGAAGCCATTAATGATGCGATCCAAAGGAGAAAGCTTATCCCGAAGGTCTATCCTCTTAACCTTGTATTGAGGGTACGCCACTGCGAGGAGTTTTTCCAGAGTCTCATTCGCATGCGAAAACGACCCCATCGTGTAAAACCCGATTGTTTTTCGCCGATCGCCAGTAGCAACTGGTTCATGAGAGGTCATTTTACCAGCCACCGTTGATGATCAAAATCTCTTACGATCCTTGGCTTCTCATACCATTTCATTAATCCCATGCGATGAAGGATCCCGCGGAGAACGGAACCCTCCACTCCTCGCGTATGNNTATCCATAAAACCAAATTGTGAGCAGTATTCCCGATAGAGTTGTTCTTGCCGCTGTACATCGGCACTGGAGGGAATGATCCGTTCACCATGAACGCGGAACCCGGCAAGAATAGTGTTCACCTGGTACAGCGGAGCGAGGGCTGCAAACCGGAGCCAAAGACCATACTCAAACATGTGCTTCACATTCGCATCGAGATACCCGCCCGCCTCATCCCAGAGGTCTTTCCGCCAGAAGGTGGATTCTTGCTGAAGCCATGTGGCTTGGCGGGCAAGAAAATCATATTTGCTCATCACGCCGAGACCGATTCCCTTGGGACCCATTCCAGCGTCAAGATGACTTGCCACGCCGGTCACCCAACGTGCCTNNATATGCAAGTTTGTCGGCATTGCGCCGGATAATCTCAACGCTGCAGTCCTTCGAACCGCCATCGATGACAATGTATTCCAGGTTCGGGTAGTTCTGACCAAGAACCGACCCCATCGTTTGTTCAAGGAACTCGGCCTGGTTGTAGGAAATGGTGACGATGCTAATTCTGGGGTATGATTTCACTCTGTCGTCATCCTCGGTGTGATGAACCGTCGTGGCTCGGTGTGCCTTTGCCCGGTCTGCAGCGATCGACTCATGGCCGGGAACGCCGTCGCGACATTCTCGGGAGTCAGTCTGAAGATCAAAGCCAGGACAGACACCCAAAGGACCCTCATGCGA
>PMNP01000403.1 GCA_003161755.1 Ignavibacteriota bacterium
CGTTTATTGATTTTTTTGGGATATCTTCTCTTCATCTCACAAATGAAGGATGTGAAACGGCTCTTCATGTATCATGGCGCCGAACATAAGACAGTGTTTGCCTATGAACGCGAGCGGCTGTTGACGGTGGATGCTGCTCTGCGCCAAAGCAGGTTTCACCCCAGGTGCGGAACAAGCTTCCTGCTCGTGGTAATGATTGCCGCCATTATGGTATACTCTCTTACCGATACGACGATGATCATGCTCACGGGCTCCATCACGCTGCCTGTACGGTTAATCACTCACCTGATGATCCTCCCGCTGGTCGGTGGTTTCTCGTATGAAGTCATCCGGTTTTCTGCGAAACATGCAGGGACGCTGCCGGGGAAGATCGTGATCGCTCCGGGGTTGTGGCTTCAACGCATTACAACACGAGAGCCTGATCGTGAGCAGATTGATGTTGCTCTCGTCGCTCTTCGTGCCGCGCTGAACGCCGGCGGAGTGGACTCGGTCCTCGCGGATGCCGAAGTGTTCGATGGGCCATCGGTGAACTGATTGAAGTGAATGAAGGGAACAACGCCGGGTTATGCTCGATAGACTTCTGAAAGTAAAAAAGCGGTACGAGGAAATAACGGCGCTCTTGAGCGACCCATCATTGGCGGGGAACCAGGAGAAGTTCCGCGACTTGAGCAGGGAGCATAGCCAGCTCACTCCGGTGATGCAGGCATTTGATCGCTATCAGAAGGCCAAGAGCGACCTTGACGGCATCCGTGAAATTGTGGGGAGCCCGGGTGATTCTGATCTCCGTCAGCTCGCGTATGATGAACTCGACGCTGCAAAGACGCGCGTTGCGCTGATGGAAGAGGAACTGAAAGTCCTCCTGATTCCCAAGGATCCGAACGACAGCCGTAATGTGATCGTGGAAATCCGTGCAGGTACCGGAGGCGAAGAGGCGGCGCTCTTCGGGGCTGATCTTTATCGCATGTATTCCCGTCATGCGGAAAAGAGAGGCTGGAAAGTTGAAGTGCTCGACCTTTCCGAGGCAGGCATGGGGGGGATCAAGGAAATTGCCTTTTCACTGGTGGGCGACGACGTGTACGGCTCCATGAAGTTTGAGAGCGGCGTCCATCGCGTCCAACGGGTTCCGGAGACGGAAGCCCAAGGGAGAGTCCATACCTCTGCGGCAACGGTCGCGGTCCTGCCGGAAGTGGAACAGGTGGAGGTGGAAATCAATCCCGCTGACTTGGAATTTGACACATTCCGATCGGGAGGGAAAGGGGGACAAAACGTCAACAAGGTGGAAACGGCGGTGCGGATTTCCCACAGGCCGAGTGGAATTGTCGTTGTGTGCAGGCAGGAGCGATCACAGTTCCAGAACCGAGAACGGGCAATGAAAATGCTTCGGGCCAAGCTTTACGAAGCTAAAGTAAAGTCACAGGTGGGTGACGTTGCCGCCCAGCGGAAACAAATGGTCAAGAGCGGTGACAGGAGCGACAAGATTCGGACGTACAACTTTCCGCAAAACAGAGTCACGGATCACAGGATCGGACTCACGTTGTACAACCTCGGCGAAATCATCGATGGGCGGCTGGACGAGCTTATCGAACAGCTGAAAGTGGCTGACAGGGCGGAGAGGCTTCAGTCTGGAGTAGGCGAGGGATTCTCTGAGAGTAGGTAGTAGGTAGAAAGTAGTAGGTAGAAGGCGGCGCAGGCAGGCTGCATACTTCATANNACTTCATACTTCTTACTCTTCGTTCTCTACTGTACACTGCCCACTATGCACTGTCCACTGTACACTGTTAACTATACACTGTTCGATGAATCAAATCCCCACGTACAACCTCTCGGCGAAGATGGATGGGAGACCGTGGAACTTGATGGCATCGGCAGCTACTTCGATATTATATGGCACTCTCACCGTTTCATAGTACCACGCATCTGTATCGAGGAAGCCGAAGCTGAGGTCGGGATTACCATCGCGCGACTGCCCCACGCTCCCCACGTTGATTAAATACCGCATATCCTTCCTAAACACAGTTGTTTCAAAATCCTCTGCAACGGCCACAGGGACGTGGGTATGCCCGATGAAGCATAAGACCGTATCAAAAGCCTTGAATTGGTTTTCCGCGTCCTCTAGCGTCTTCACATAATGCCACCGTGAAGGTTTTACGGGGCTGGCGTGCACAAGAGTGCAGGGTCCAATTTCGACGGAAAGAGGGAGGGACTGCAGGAATTTGCGGTTCGCAGGGGTGAGTGTTTCGTTGGTCCACTCTGCAACTTCCCGGGCCGACTCCGAAAACGTCGAGGCCTTCCGAGGCTCGACAGCTGCTCGATCATGGTTTCCGGCCACGCACCAGGAGGAATTGTCACGAACAAGATCAACACACTCGTTNNAGGGTTCCCTCCGTATCCCACGATGTCTCCAAGGCAGTAGATTTCATCAACGCGCATGGCTGCGGCACGTTCGAGGGCGGCCTCCAAGGCCGGAAGGTTGGCATGAATGTCAGAGAAGATGGCTATGCGCATGCGCTGCCCACCCAACTGGACGAACTGATCCACTACTCCGCTGGTTGTGCCCCTGGTTTACCGATGCTCGAATTCCGGACGCTCGCAAAAAACGTCCTCAGCAACTCGCTGCAACGAGGTTCAAGAATTCCCGGCACGACCTCAGCGCGATGGTTCAGCCGGAGATCCTGCGGGATATTGAACAGTGTACCACAAGCGCCTGCTTTGGGATCGGTTGTGCCGAAAACAAGA
>PMNP01000328.1 GCA_003161755.1 Ignavibacteriota bacterium
CAGAGGCGGGGGGACTTTCGTTTGTTGCACACCCGGGCAGTTCGATCGACGAACGGGTGCTGCTTGGTCTCATCAAGGAAGGCGTTGACGGTATCGAAGTTGTTCACCCGTCACACAATGAGGAACGCACGGCGTATTATCGCGGCATCGCCGATGAGTACTTCCTCCTTGCCAGCGGGGCTTCCGATTTTCACGGAGGCCGGAAGAACGATGACGATACCCTTGGAAGGTTTACCGTAACAGCAGATGCCGTATCCGTCATGCGGCAGCGGCTCCGCTAATTCGCTTTTCCCCCATTTGAGGAAGACTCTTGTGAACACCGTCCAGGGCACGCTCTCTGCCGAAGGAATACGCTTCGGCATCGTCATCAGCAGGTTCAATAGTCTCGTCACGCAACGGCTGCTCGAGGGGGCATTGGATTGCCTCGTTCGGCATGGTGCGGATGTAAACGCCACAACTGTGGTGTATTGTCCGGGAGCATTCGAGATCCCGCAGGTTGCTCAAACAATGGCAAAAAGCGGAAGGTTTGATGCGCTTATCAGTCTTGGATGCGTCATCAGAGGTGACACGCCGCACTTTGATTATATAGCGGCGGAAGTTGCCAAAGGAATTGGTCAAGTTGGGCTAAGCACAAACGTGCCTATAGCGTTCGGTGTACTCACCACTGAAACACTTGAACAGGCATTGGAGCGGGCGGGCGCAAAATCCGGCAACAAAGGCTGGGACGCTGCGCTCACAGCCATAGAACTTGTGCAAATCGGCCGCCAGTTGTCTGGAGCATCAACGAAAACGAAGTGAACGGCAGCAGGGAATGAAGGGATATCACCATCCGGGGGTAGTCGGTAAGCGAGCATACCTTATGCTCTCGCTCCTGGTGTCTATGTGCGCAGTTCTTTCCTACGCACAGAAGATTGGGGTGTGGAAGAATTACACGAACATGAAAGACGTCAACGCCATTTCTCGTCAGGGAAGTTCATACTGGGCTGCGACGAACGGCGGATTGTTCCAGTGGCAGGAAGGCACCAACACCTACACGCGTTTGACCAATGCTGACGGACTCCAAAGTCTTGCGCTCACCAGTGTAGCGGTCNNCCACCGACGACTCAATCACTTCAGATTCTGACAGATCTCCGCCAGAACCAGAGCCTCAACCAAATATCCTCCCTCTCCATTTCTGGTGATACTGTTCTTATTTGCACCAGTTTTGGGTTGTCGTTGTTTCGCCGATCCCGGTTCGAGTTTGCCGACACCTACAGCCATTTCGGAACAATCCCCACCTCCACGAAGATATCAGCCACTGCCGCATTGGTGACTCGCGGACGAATCTGGGTGGCCATCACCGATCAGAATAAGCTGAATTTCGTGGCGTCTGCCCCGCTTGACGGACGCAACCTCCTTTCCCCTGATTCCTGGGTGCTTGAGCAACCTAACGCTGCGGGCAGTCTCGTCACTTCACTTGCGGTTGTGGGTGGGACACTCTATGCGGGCACAACGACGGGTATGAGCATGCGCGATTCGGCCGGCTGGTCCGTTGTTTCCGCCTTTCAAGGACGCTCTATCGAAGCGCTTACTTCCTCTGTTGATCATCTTCTTCTTGCCACCTCGTTGGGGGAAGTTTTCAGCCTCGACAAACTTGGTGCCGTTCAACAGGTCGGGAGTGCTATCACAAACTCCGTCACCTCCCTGACGACGGATACTCAAGGCAATCCTGTGGCGGGTGTGCTCAACGGAGGAATACTGACGGTTGGGTCCGGTTGGGTTTCTCATTACCCAAACGGCCCTAACTCCAACGAATTCATCAGTGTTGCCGTTGACCCGAATGGTGTTGTTTGGGGCGCTACAGGATCAACCCATGGATCTGGGATCAACCGGTTCGACGGCAGCTCCTGGACATCGTTCACAACACAGAACAGTGTCGTCCCTTCGAACGACATGTATCGGGTTTCCGTTACACCCGACGGCTCTGCCTGGGGGAGCAGTTGGGGAAGGGGCACGGTAGAATTTCCGGGTGGACGAACGGTGCTAGACTCTGCGCATATTTTCAACACAAATGTCGGCATGGTTGGATTGCTCAACGATCTCAGCTTTATTGTCCCCGCGAATGTTGTGGCCGATGGCCAGGGGAACACCTGGCTCTCGGTGCTCCTCTCTGCAACGCTGAATGGGTTGATGGTTCGGAGACCCGATTTGAGCTGGAAGCCCGTCCCTGTGATCTATAATGGGAAGAAGATCACCAATATCGGCTACAGTAGCATAGACAAGGCCCTGGCGGTTGATGGGTCGGACAACCTCTGGTTGGTTTCCCAGGACGGAGTGTATTCTGGAGTCATTGGCCTCAACAACGGAGGGCGGGTTGACAGCCTCGCTCCGTATTTCATCAATCAGTCAAGTGGCCTCCCCTCAAACAACGTTTCCACGATTGTCATTGACCGTGACAACATGTTATGGGTGGGGACTGACCATGGGATCGCAATACTGGCCGATCTCGCCAATCCTCTCGCTTCCGATGCCATCCTGGCGTACAAACCATTGCTGGGGACCACCGTCACTAGTATCGCAGTCGATCCGCTGAATCAGAAATGGGTGGGAACAAATGCCGGCGTTGTTCTGCTTTCCCCGGACGGAACTGATACCTTGGCCAATTTTACCGCCGCGAATACGAACGGCCGCTTGACGAGCGATAACGTGCTGTCGATTGCGATTGATGCGCACAGTGGAACGATTTATTTTGGAACCAGCAATGGTCTCGTGAGTTTAACTACCGCCTTCGCGGCCCCATCGGAATCTGCTGGTCGGCTTTTAGTGTATCCAAATCCGTTTCGCGTGCCCTCTGATATTCCGTTGACCATTGATGGACTGGCCAGGGACTCCCAGATTAAGATCCTGTCGATTGATGGAAGCCTGGTTCGATCACTCACGACTCCTGGTGGTCGCATAGGGTTCTGGGACGGACGAAACGAAAGCGGAACTGTGGTCGCATCCGGAATTTATCTGGTGATAGGATACACCGATGATGGCTCTGCCGTAACGGGAAAAGTCGCGGTGCTCAGAAAATAGCTGAGCCTGCGATTGCATCACAGGCTTGGGGGATAGGTCCAGAAGGTGTTGTGGACCGAGTGATTCGGTCCAGGATGGCGTCCGCAGAAGGACCGGATCTGCGACACGCGTATCGGTCCCGGCCGGTTTTCGCATAATTCCTTTCATCAACTACTGTACCGCAGCAAGGAGGGTATGGACTTTGGACAATAATGGCTACAAGGA
>PMNP01000194.1:0-136 GCA_003161755.1 Ignavibacteriota bacterium
CCGTAAGTCACCAGCTACTCGCTCCGGGCAGCACGCCTGCATGGATCCCTTCGAAAATCTCCTGAAGATTAAATGTATGGAACGTCGCGTAAAGGGTAAGGATGCCTACGAGAAATCCGAAGTCGCCGATGCGGTT
>PMNP01000194.1:171-4576 GCA_003161755.1 Ignavibacteriota bacterium
TACGTCACCACGACCAGCATGATCGCCACGAGGTTGTCAATCTGGAAACCCAGGATGAGTGAGAGCGAACCAATGCCCGGGACATTGTGAAAGTCAATCCAGCGGAAGTTCAGACCCAGCGTTTCGTCGTGGTAGTAGAGAAGCTTCTCAACAAGTACCACGAAGGAAAGCCAGAGTGCAATCGTAATAAATCCCGTTTCAAGCCAGTCGCCCTGGCGAAGGAGTTTCTTCCCAAAGAAAATCAACACCGCGAAACCCGCAAGGGGGATCACGAGGATCGTCAAGGCAATCGTCAGAAGGGTCTCGTGTGACATGGATCCGTATACAAAATGAGCCGCAAATGGAATCAGTTATTCCTTGAGGGAATTCACCTCATCCACATTGATAGTCTGAAACCTATGGTACATATTCAGGACGATCGCCAGCGCGATGGCTGCTTCCGAGGCGGCGAGAATGATGACAAACACTGCGGCCACCTGTCCGTCGAGATTCAAGGATCCGTACCGGGAAAATGCCAGGAAATTGATATTCGCAGCATTGAGCACCAGTTCAATGCCCATCAGGACAAGGATGGCATTCTTCCTGGTCATTATGGCATACAGTCCGAGAGAAAAAAGGATTGCGCTGACCACAAGAAAATGTGAGAGTTGGACGTGCGGCAGCCAGGCAGAAAACTCTTTCCAGATCGGTCCGAGGGAGCCCATGGGTTACGCCTTTCTCTTTCGACGAGCGACTGAAGCAGCACCGATGAGAGCAATAAGCAGCACTATTGACGCCACTTCAAATGGAAGGGCATACGTCGTCATCAGGAGATTCCCCAGTGCAGACGTCGTCCCCGATGAAGCCACAGGTGTGGCGGGGGTTTCCTTCCATGTTGAATAGAAGATACCCGACAGGGAACCTGCCACAACGGCAATCAAAAGCAATGCAGGCACCATCCGAAGGGAACCTGTCTTGATGTCGACGCTGACCACATTGTTCGTGAGCATCAATCCGAACAGCAGGAGGACAAGGATTCCACCGACATAGATCAGCACCTGGGTGACGGCCAGAAAATCAGCCTGGAGGAGGACATACAATGCCGCCACTCCAAAAAAAGTAAAGAGCAATGCAAACGCGGCATGGATCACATTCTTCGAAAAGACAACAATGACGGCCGAACAGACAGTGAGAAGCGCAAAGACATAAAAAATGATGTCGAACAGTTGCATGAGGATCAGGCCTTGGGTTCTGTGACGGGGGCATTCCCTGTAGTTGGTGCATCGCCAGAAGATCCCGCGTTCGATGGCGAATCCTTCACCACATTCGGCGCGGGCGCAGGAGCGGCCGCTTGCGCGGCCTTGGCTGCAGCTGCGGCGGCCTTCTTGGCCGCTTGCTCTTTCTCGTACACGGCGAGTTTGTCCTTCGCTTCCGTTATCTCTGCCGGCTTCATGGTGGCAAAATTATACAGCAGGTTGCGTCGCTCATATTCGGAAAACTCATACACTTCCGTCATCACAATGCACTCTGTCGGACAGGGGGGGACACAGAGCCCGCAATAGCAGCACTTTGCAATGTCGATGTCGAATTGCGCAACATAGAGCCGCTTCTTCGTATTGAGTGAAGTCATCCCCAAATCCACGTCGGGCGTAGATTTGATGGTTTGGATGGTGATGCAATCCACGGGGCAAGCCATGGAGCACTGATCGCAGCCGATGCAGTCATCCATGTTGACGTACAACCTGTTACGCGCCCGCTCGGGAAGTTTCAGCCGTACATCGGGATACTGGATGGTGACGGCCGGCGTAAAAAGATGCCGCCACGTCACCTTCATCCCGATCAGGACTGTGACGATGCCCTCCCATATGTCACGAAAATAGGTTGTCATCTCTTTCTCTATTCCCCAGACTCACGCTTCTCCAAAATCCCCCTGCGCCGATCAGCAATCAGCATCCCCTACCGTACGACAAGCGTCCAAATCCCCACCCCAAAAATGATCACGAACGCAAACGGGATGAGGACCTTCCATGCAACATACATGAGTTGGTCGACCCGCAATCGCGGGAGCGTCCATCGGAGCCACATTTGTATGAAGATAAATGTCATTCCTTTGGCAACGAACCAGATCAACCCCCACCATGGCCCGGTAAGTGCATTGCCAAACGGACTATTCCAGCCGCCAAAGGACAACGTCGAGGCGATCGCAGATACCGCGAACATGTTTGCGTATTCCGAGAGAAACAGGAGGGCAAACCGCATTCCGCCATATTCCGTATGGTAACCGGCCACCAATTCCGATTCGGCTTCAGGAATATCGAACGGCGTCCTGTTGACCTCCGCCAGAGAGGAGACGAAGTAAATCACCATGGCCAGAAACAGGAGCGGATTGGAAAATGCGTACCAGTGCCAGAACCATCCTCCCTGAAGCCGATTGATTTCCTGAAGGTCGAATGTCCCGGCAACCATGACCACAGCCAACAGGGCAAGAGCCGCGGGGATTTCGTATGAGACAATTTGCGCTGCCGATCGCAGGGCCCCAAACAGCGACCACTTGTTATTCGAGGCCCAACCTGCCATCAGCAGGCCGACCACAACCAGCGACGAAATGGCAATGACATAAAACAATCCTATGTTGATGCTGCTCCCAACGTACGCAGCACTAAACGGAATAGCAGCGTATGCGGCGTACGAACCGGTAAACACGATGTACGGGGCAAGCTTGAACAGGAAGTGATCAGAAGCGGCCGGGATGATGTCTTCCTTTTGTATGAGCTTCCCAATGTCGGCGATGGTCTGCGACCATCCATGCCAACCTCCAGTGCGCATCGGTCCGAGCCGATCCTGCATGTGCGCGGAGATCTTCCGNNGCAAACGCCATCACTGTATAGACGAGAATCTGATTCTGCAGGAGGGAAATGAGAAATTCTTTCATCGGTCCACTTCTCCGAGCACGATGTCGATGCTTCCGAGAATCGCGACGACATCCGAAATCATTGCGCCACGGCTCATTGCCGGCAAGGCCGACAAGTTGACGAACGACGGGGCCTTCACCTTGACGCGAAACGGGCTCGCCGTTCCATCCGAAACGATGTAGTATCCCAATTCCCCTTTTGGTGTCTCCGTTCGGGCATAGACTTCTCCAGCGGCCGGACGAATGCGTTTCGGTATCGAAGACTGAACATCTCCCTCAGAAGGCATCATCTCCACGGCCTGTTCCATGATGCGGACACTTTGGGCCATCTCCTCGACACGGACCATGTATCGATCCCAGCAATCTCCCACTCTTCCTTTTATCCCCTTTCCTACCGGGATATCGAACTGCAGGCGATCATAAACCGAATACGGATCATTCCTGCGGAGATCCCATTGCACGCCCGACCCCCTCAGCGTTGGTCCGCTCACGGCATAATTCACCGCCACTTCCGGCGGCAACACTCCCACGCCCGCGGTCCGCTCAATGAATATCTTGTTGTATGAGAGGAGTTCGTTCAGCTCGTTGATTTTTGGCTTGAAATAGCGGCAGAAGTCGCGCACTTTGTCCTTAANNATCCACATATAATTATAGAGCAACCGTGCGCCGCACGTCGTCTCGAAGATATCAAGGATATGCTCCCGGTCGCGCATGCAAAACAAGAAAGGCGTAAACGCGCCGATATCCATGCCATACGTCCCGAGGGCAATCAAATGGCTGGCAATGCGCGATAGCTCAGCCATGATCACACGCGTGAGNNGTGGGGAATGACGTCGACGACAATCTCCCCGTCGACGATGAGTTCCAGACGAAGGACACCATGCGTCGACGGATGTTGCGGTCCCATGTTCACGATCATTTCGTGGGCACGCAAAGACCGCCTGAGACCAGGAATCGTCTCAGTCCGTCGTATGGTCGGTCCGTCCGTTGTCCCGGTGGTAATCATCAGTACGGCACCTTCATGCCATTATAATACTGCGGCACTTTGAAATCTTTCCTGAGGGGATAACCCTCCCAATCGTCTGGCATCAGGATGCGCCGGAGATCAGGATGACCATCAAAGACAATCCCATACATGTCGAACGCTTCACGCTCATGCCAGTCGGCTGTNNTCGCCAAATTTTCCCGCCATGTAATCCATCCCAGAAAGACACATGAGGACATCAAAGCGTGTTTGCTCGTTGTCACGAAGAAACAGCGCGACATTCAACACACTGTGTGGTGCAACAGCAACATATGGACTCGGAACGCCTTCCGTTTTGCTCTCAAGAATGGCATCACCAAATTTTTCCTTCAGCAGGCCGAATATTTCCACTGTCGTCATACCTTATCCCTTCGCAAGGCTCTCCTTGCGGATCTTTTCCTGCAATTTCATCAATCCCTCCATCAACGCTTCCGGACGCGGAGGACAACCGGGGACATAGACGTCAACAGGAATTATCCTGTCGACACCCT
>PMNP01000375.1 GCA_003161755.1 Ignavibacteriota bacterium
TTCTTCTGGGAATGATTCCGGCAACGCTCGGAATAGCCATCGGACAACCTGCTCTCATGTTATTTGGGCTTACTTTTACCATTGCTGCGGGCGGAGACTTTCTTGTCCTTTGGCTTCTCCGTGGTGTCCAGGCCAGAACCGAAGTGGAAGACCACCCGACGAAGGCTGGGTGCATCATCCACGATTCAGAAGCGACCTCAACACCGGGCGAACAGGTCCCCGTCGAGACAGGCGCCTAAGTGTCAACCTCCTCACATTACAGTCAGACACGACTCAACGCATGAATNNCACTACCGATCGCCGTTGCAGGTCTTGCACGAAGAAACAGCACACTGCTACGATGGCGCTGTATTTGCGGCGGCTGCGCTCCGCCTGATAGGTTATCCTCCACTTATTGTCAATATGTTCCCCAACACCAGGGACGACGAACACTTGGTTGCGGTGTTCAGGCGCCACGCCGCCTGGGGCGCTGTAGGAAAATCCAACTTTGTGGGCCTCCGATTCCGGGAACCGGTGTATCGGACCCTGCGTGAACTCATGATGTCATATTTCGAACAGTATTACAACATCGCGCGGGAGAAGACCATGCGGTCGTATACGCGGCCACTCCATCTCTCGTCGTTTGACCAATACTTTTGGATGANNGCCCGAACGGCTTTCGTGCATGCGACAATATCCTGTACTGTCACGAACCATGGTTCGAGGACTTGAACCTGTTGACGTTCG
Organism: Ignavibacteriota bacterium; assembly: GCA_003161755.1. The sequence continues at coordinate 727 of PMNP01000375.1, forward strand.
GTCCTACAATGCGGGACTTCAGGGATCAATCGAGGAAGGTCTTTTCCCCGTCCGTCGGTCCGGAACCATCTGAGACAGAGATCATGCGAATTCACCCCGCATTGATCAAGAATCCCCCGACAAATCATGAGAGAGGGTTGTACCCGGCNNAGAAAAATTGTCGAGGGAGGGTTGGTGGTTTTTCCGACCGAAACTGTCTATGGATTGGGTGCAAATGCATACGATGAGGACGCGATCCGTTTGATTTTCGCTGTCAAGCACCGCCCTGCCTCAGACCCGCTTATCGTCCACCTGTCTTCGATGAGTCAGCTGGGTGATGTTGCTGAGGAACTTCCTCCCCATGCACGGAATCTTGTCGAGCGTTTTTGGCCCGGCCCATTGACGCTCATCCTCAGGAGAAAGCCGGTCATTCCCGGAGCCGTCTCGGCTGGACTCCCGACAGTTGCTGTTCGCATGCCTCGCCATCCCGTTGCGCTGGCTTTTCTGCGCAAGGCAGGAGTCCCTGTGGCTGCCCCCAGCGCCAATTTATTTATGCATCCAAGTCCCACAACTGCCGGGCATGTGTTGGATGATCTCGACGGCCACGTGGATCTTATCCTCGACGCCGGACCATCTCCCATCGGCATGGAGTCTTCTGTAGTTGATCTGCTTCACGATCCTCCCATCCTGCTAAGGCCAGGAGGAACCTCTCTTGAGGAATTGCGTGCGATTGTTCCAACAATAACTTCTGAACCAGGGTACTTCGACCTGCAGACAGCTGTTGCAGGAGCTTCATCCCCGGGAATGTTGCTCCGACATTATTCACCAAGAGCAGCGCTCCTGATGTTTGCAGGTACTCCGGACAAGGTGCTCGCGCGAATGAGGTCATCAGCCACGACTCTTCTCGCAGCCGGCCGCTCCGTTGGCATACTCTCCTCAGGAGAGTTTGCTCAACAATTCCAGGACCTCGATGTCGTAGTGAATTCTCTTGGCTCCATGCAGGATCTCCGCAACGTGGGACGGAATCTTTTCGCCTCCATGAGAGAACTCGATAAAGCCGGGGTGGACGTCATTCTTGTCGGAGAATTCAGCACCAAGGGTATCGGACTCGCCATTCGAGACCGTCTTATTCGAGCCTCCGCAGGGAGAGTAGTTGAGACATCCAACGATTGCCTGCAAACGTGCACCATAGATTCCCAGTCCTTCCTTTTATAGTCTCCTGCCCTTGTCCCACCATCGGTTATTTTACCCGATGTATGCTGTAGATTCTGCAATGTGACCGCTCCCTTCGTTGTAGGTTAGCCCTCTGAACAATATTAGCCACCGGAGGACATCTCCCGGACGGCGCAGCTGTGCATATTCTCACTTATTCAGACTTTTCCGGCTATTTTCCCCACTATTCATGTGCAATGAATCACATGCAGATCCTCACAATTGGCATATTAATGGCAATAATTTCTATGAACAAAGATACCTGTTCCTAATTATGTGAGACCTTCGTGCAAGGAAGTCTAATGAAAAAACTAGAGGATTAGAGGATTTCCATGGATAGTTCCTCCGGGGTTACAGTAGGCAGAAACAAAAATTCTGATGTATCACATGCGAGCCTCTCCTCCAGCATGTTAAGCCTGATTGCTGGTCTGGGAGACGTCGCTTATTCTGTCGACATCTCCACCGGCGAATACTCCTTTTTGAGTCCATCCTTTCTAGAGGTTCTTGGATATACCCTTCAGGATATTCAGGCCATGGGCGGGCGCAAGTCATTTTTGCGCCAAGTGATCCAGCGCGAAGAAGAGTCCACGATTGAATCGCTCTTCGACGAAATCACAATGAACGGAAGTGAAACGGCCAAGACTAATGAATGGTGGATCCGACGAAAGGATGGCGAAGTTATCTGTCTGGAGGATCGGTGGGTACCTTTCTTTGCGGCAGAAAGCCTTGTCGCGATCCACGGAATTTTGCGTGACATAACCCGCAGAAAACAGGCGGACCAGGCAGTGCAGAACGACCGCATTCTCCTCCGGACGCTCATTGACAACCTCCCGGACGCGATTTATATCAAAGATACTGAAGGCCGAAAAATTATCGCCAATCCAGCCGATCTTCACAATATGGGATTGGAACATGAATATGAAGTGATAGGGAAAAGTGACTTCGATCTNNCTTTCCAAAGGATGTAGCGGAACGATGTTTCGCCGACGATCGCAGTGTAGTACTCACGGGCCAGCCCGTCATCAATCGCGAAGAATTTCTCACCAGTAAAGACGGAAAGAGTCTGTGGGTATTGACTTCCAAACTCCCTCTTCGGGACAAGGAAGGCGAGATCATGGGACTGGTTGGAATCGCGGTTGACATTACCGAACGAAAGGCAGCAGAAAAAGCGCTGTCTGAACAAAATGTACAGCTCGTTCGGGCGAAAGCTGTTGCTGAAGAACAGGCTCAGGAACTGGAGCTCCAGGCTTCCAAGCTCCGTGAGGCCCGTGAGGTCGCCCTCGAAGCTTCCAGGCTCAAATCGGAATTCGTTGCCAACATGAGTCACGAAATCCG
>PMNP01000365.1 GCA_003161755.1 Ignavibacteriota bacterium
CGAGCTGCCGCGCCTTTTCGATTGCGGCATGAAGGCTTTGCTCATATTCCTCAGGCGCCTCATATCCTAGTCGTATGATTCCACTTGCAGATCGTTGGTTATACATTAAGGCAATACCATAATCCTTCCCCGCTTCCATATTGACGACAACCGTATTGGCAGTTTCGCGTGGATTGCGGCGGGAGAGGAGAAGNNATGAGCAGGAGAACTTTACTGAGAAATTTGTTCTGGGAACTCCCGGAATTGAATCCTGAAACATGACATTGACATTGGACAGATGCTCTTCTCGAACGGGACTTCCTTCGGCGTTCAATCGGGCAAAATACGTGGCAGTTACTCCAGTCGCGTTCTTCCCGTCAACGGCCGTGATGAAGTCCGCCCTATCAAAGAAACTGGCGGGGGGAACAACTCCATCGTTCACCCCGGGAGTATAGGCCACACTGGCGTTCTTCCCCATGACTTGTTGCAACGCCTCATACAATGAACATGACCTGAGCGGTCGAACCAGAGAGCTTCCGCCTCCACCAGTGACAGCAGGATGCGCGTTGGGACCGATGAGAGCGATCGATCTTGTAGAGCCGGATTTCCATGGAAGGGTGTTCCGCTCATTTTTGAGTAGCACCACNNGCCACATCGAGTGAAACCCTCCGGACATAGTCCGAATCCAGAACGAATCCCATACTCAGGTCAGGATGATCAAGGAACCCAAACCTGGCATATTGCCGGAGGATCCGCCTGATCTTGTCGTCGATGGTCTTCTCCGACACTTTTCCGCTCTTGATGGCGGGTATGAGCGTATCTCGGCACATGAACACTCCCAAAGGCATTTCAAGATCGAGTCCTGCATTGGCAGCCGCCACGCCGTCNNGAAGTCCAGTCGGACATCACAAACCCGTCGAACCTCCAGTCTTCCTTGAGGATCTTCCGAAGCAATTCCTCATGTTGCGAAGCGTGGACACCGTTGACGAGATTATAGGATGTCATGATGGCTGCTGCATGACCTTCAACGACGGAGGCCTTGAATGCGGGAAGATACATCTCCTGCATCGTTCGCTCGTCCATGTCCGACGACACCGTATGGCGATCATATTCCTGATAGTTGCCCATGAAATGTTTCGCTGTCGCCATCACGCCTTCTTGCTGCAACCCCCTGATATACATCGAGGCAATTTGGCCCGCTAGAAACGGATCTTCTCCAAGATACTCGAAATTCCTCCCACACATCGGCGCCCTGTGAATATTCATCGCAGGGCCTAACATGATATGAACGTTTTTCGCCCTTGCTTCTTTTCCGATAGCGCCTCCAACGCGTCCTGCCAGATCGCAATCCCAAGATGTTGCCAGTGCAATCGCCGCCGGATACGCTGTTGAGGGGCCGTAATTCCGAACTCCCAGCGGCCCATCGGCCATGCGGATTTGAGGAATACCAAGCCGTGGCACCGCTCTGATATAAAATGTCTCGAAGCCGCCGATAAAATCAATCTTCTCTTCGAGAGTCATCCTCGCGACAAGGCTGTCGATCCGGCTGTCGGATGAGCGATTTTGTGTTCTTGCATTTCTTGGCGTCATGACTATACCCATGAGCAGGACGAGGAGCAGGATTTTCATCTAAGGANNATCTTGCCATGATCAGCGGGAGAAGATACGGACATTGTTCCCGGAGTTATTTGCCGACTGTTATTTCCACTTCAGCATCTTCCTTTAGGCGCAAGGCATAGTGATTGTTCGCGGGTTCCGAACGAAAATCGACTGTCTCACCCGGTCCAATTTTGGGAATTTGCGCCCGCACGACAACCGCCTCAGTCCCTCCGGCGAGTCTAAATGTCAACTCGACCTCTCTGCGCTCCTCCGCCCCCGTGTTCTGCAATTGACCTGTGACATAGAATGTGTTTGTTGATGTGCCTGCCGTGGTGCCAAATTCCGATCCGGCTTCCGTTGTCGCAGTGATGTCACGATGCAACTCCTTGCTCACAACCACCAGATCGTTGTTCGCAGTGCAGCCACTGATGAGCATGCCAATCAATACGATCGCCGCCAAGAGTTTCATTTTGCTCTCCCGAAATATGGCAATAGCGCTTGCAGAATGGAAATGATGAACCATAATCCTATCAAGACCAAGAAACAATTCCTCAAATGCAACAAATGGCAGGTCTCGCCAAGAGCATGGTGCGAAACCTCGGCTTGCGATGATGGAGGACTTACGTCCAGGTAATATGGATCCCCGTGGGGCCAAAGGCGACATTCGGCGGGCGTAGTTTTGTCAGGATCCGGATCGCCGTCGCTCCACCCGTCAACACGCACAATGCACCGCCGCCGACCAGGAGTCCCAGCTTGCTCGTCGGCTCGGGATCAAGAAACGCAAGGATGACCATCGTAATCCCTGCAGCACTCATGCCAATCGCCACGCCCACGGCTGTCCACTCGGTGGCGGACAGCTTCGCCTTGAGGCCCATGGCGATCAGTGATTCATGGGCAGGATCGATCCCCACATGGCCGTCATCGACCAGCACGACGGGGATCCTCTCCTTGTATGCGTCGGCCAAATGCCGAAGCCAACCTGGTTCGGATGTTCTCAACGTTATCGTATCCATTCGGCCTCTCTTCTGTGTTCCATTGTTTTGCGCCGCCTCCCTGACCTCTTCGTGCATATCCGGCAAACCTCAAGAGCCGACTGCCTGTCGTTCTTCGACGAAGGACTCACTTCTTCTCTTTTCCCGTCTGGGCTTCGAGCGCTTTTGATCGTTGTTGCATTGCTTCAGTCAACTCCGCCGCATGCTCCTGAACGACTTGCTGACCAAGAATGGCTCCCTTGTTCATGACTGCCGGGAGTTTTTCAATCACACGTTGGCCTATATCAGTCCCATAAAAGTCGATCATCGCCTGCAGCTCTTCTTCGCTGAACTCCGATGCATACATTGCCACAAACTTCTCTTTGAGAGAGCTCCAACTCATGTATTTTGCAAGGAACTGTCGCATGACATCCTCATAAGGCGCTAGGGCCGGGTTCGCCTTGATCTGTGCCGACAACATGACATCCACACTCTGCTGAAGCGTCTTGTCGATCTTCATAATCTCAAGCAAGCGTTGCGCCATCATGGTATGGCTGCTGTCCTGCGACAAGCAGGCGGATCCTGCGAATATCAATGCCAAAAGAACCAGGGAAATGTTTCGGAGAGGCGGGTTCATACGTACCTTTCTTCGTGATTGAATGATGATCAAGGGATCAATGATGGTGTATGCAACTCAGACGTTTATGGCAGATAGTCTTCACGAAGCGGCGAAAAGACTTCAATGGCCACCGCTTCATCAATGACATCAGCTTCATGAGTTATATTCCCGGGAACATACCAACTGTCGCCCGGTTTGAGTTCGAGCGAATCTTCCCCGATCCGGAGCCGAATGCTGCCAGAAACAAGATAGCCGGTCTGATCCTGGGGATGTGAATGTTCAGGCAGATGGCTTCCCTTTTTCATCAGGAACTCCGTCAACAACATTCTTTCCCCATGAACAAGGGTCTTTCGCAGGATTCCTTCCACCGAATGTTTGTACCCTTGAAGGCAATGACGTGTGAACATGGGATTGTTCCTTTTTGGTTATTTCTTCGCGGGGCCTTGATACTCAAGGCGTAAACCCCAGTCTTTGTCATCTGGGAGTCCGGGCAAGGTAATGACGCCAATCTTGTTGGCAAACACCGTGCCGCCACCTGTGTCATGCCAGGAACCATCACGTGGATTGAACCATTGGGCGCGGTAGAGGCTATTCAGCCGTGCCCCTCGCATCTGCGACTGCTGGCACCCCTTCTCAAAATATGCGAGAAAGAAAATCTTGTCATCCGTGCGCGCGCAATACGCCCAACCCTCATAACCGAGCGTTAGCTGTGTCTTGTTGGGCGAAACAAGGTCGGCTAGAGGCACTAATTCCTGGAATCTCTTCCCGATGGAAAATGCGAATGTGCGAAGATATTGCATCTGTGATCCAGACGACCATTGAAACGCATCCCACATATGCACCGGTGCCGAGGGTTCGATGTCGGCTCCCCAGATGCCTTCCGCCCCATAAACATGCCCCGCAAATCCCCCTGAGAGAAAACTTCCATAGATCCCGGACCGGACAAATTCGCCGTCAAGTTCGGTTCCCCCTTTGGCTCCGCGTGTGTAATTTGCCGATCCCGGACCGCGAGCATCTCGGTATCCGGCATAGTATGGTTCACCGTTCAGTGCCGGCTTGGGATTTTTCAAGTTGAAAATTTCAGTGAGGTACCAATAATTGTCGTGCTCGCGCATATTGCCGATCTGATGCAGGGTGACCCACGAGTTCTCTCCCCAGTTTTCAAGCGTCGAGGGATTCGCATTGGCAGAGAGCAACGTGCCGAACGGCGGCATCCCGTACCTTTTCTCGACAAGGCGAACCGCAGCCGTGTAGTCGTCGGGACTCACGGTCTCATCAATAATGTCCAGATGGATGGGGCTGAGAACCGTGTTGTCCGCCTGATACCGCGCAAAGATGTACTGTATGAAGCGGGCGTATGATTCAGGCCAACCGTAATACTTGTACCAGCACAATCCTGCATCGCGCCTTGACACTTCGATAAACGGAATAATGCCATTGGCANNATGTCAGGAAATTCGTTCTCAAATCCCGGCACTTTCCCGGGGAAGAAGAAAGGGCGGCCCCCTTCATTGTCCATATTTTTCGCGCTCCCTGTGCCAAACTCCACCCACGCGGAGCGGACGGTGGTCTTCGCGGAATCATCCATGAGGAGGTGCCATGGTTTTCCATCCGTCATCCAGTTCGGAAATGCGGCAATGACGTTCACCCAATTGTATCCCTGCGCTTTGCGGTAGCGAACGTAATCTTTAAATCCGGCCGCAGGACCGATGGGACGTGTACTATCGTCGTCATGCCAAAGGAAACGGTTGGTTCCAACAGAATACCAAGTATCACCGATGGCAAGAAACGGGGTGCCATCGGCATGTTCCAATGCATGATTGTTCACGGTAGAGCGAATAAATCCATGACGAAGGGGATTCTCGGTTTTTTCCCTCTCGGTCCATTCCACCGCGGTAAAAGATCCACTTTTGCCAGACAAACCGGAATCATTCTGATTCGACCCGCTCTTCCAAGTCCATACTCCCGGAGCTGTCGCGACCAAGCGGACATGAAACGTCTGTCCGCCGTCCCAAAATCCAAACACTCTTTTGTTAAAACCGGGACCGGTGAGGTCGACCCAAACAACTACGTCTGTATAGGCGTTTTTATAAATCTTCTCGGCGGTTAGGCTTAATTCTTGTTTTTCCCAGAGGTGAACCGGCCCGCCAAGCGCGATTGTAGAACACAATGTCATCGTTAAAACGGCAATGATGGTGTTTCGGGTAATCATGGTGACAACTCCCGTGGTTCGACATTCGATCGGGCACGTCAAGAACCGTTTGTTGACACAAGAAGAGGCAAGGCGTGAAAAGTCGCAATCACCTGTACAATGTACACCAAACGATCGCGGCGATCCAGATCAATTGAAGGACAAGTCTCTGGACCAGAGGAATAGGGGGATTATTCTGAAAAGGGACAGTGTGTTTCGCGGCATACACATTGGCAGGAAACATTGCTGCAAGCAACAGGACAAGACCGGCACGCNNTCGGCAAAGTTTGGGGGAACCCTACGAATATAGGCGTGCTTCATCCGGCTAAAATGCGTCGACCCGGTAAACAGGGACATGGCACAGAGCGCGTACCGATCGGCGTTCTGCCACGTCGAGAAGACCTCCACATGCTGAGATCCCAATCCCCGGAAGAAGAGCCAGAGGACCAGCCAAAGGACAAAGGAACCATGGAGTGCTAATCGATACCTGTTATCTTGCACCCGTCAGGATTGAAACAAGCGGCCGATGCATGGAACCGTCAGGGTTGACGACAGGAAAATCTCCCTTGTAGGTCCAGTGACAGTACGCGATGCCGTTTTCGTTGAAGATATCACACACGTCCTTATACCAACGGAGAGCGGTCTCTTCGGGGATTGCCGGGTAAATGCCAAACTCGCCGCAGAACAGTGGAAGTTGAAGTTTTCGTGCCACCGCAATCGCGGGAGCCATTCNNGAGTTCCTTCTTCGTAAAATAGCCATTCGCATAGCTCCGCATGGCATCTACGGTAGCCGGAGAGAGATTCTTGTACACCACCGTATCGACGATCTGTCCAGGATACGTCACTGGGCCCTTGTATTCCGCGAACGGCGTCCATGGCGCAGTATGGTGGGTTAGCGCCAACGGAACGTAAAAATGGAAGCTAAGAATGATGTTCCTGTCATTTTCCGGAATCTTCAGCACTGGAAATGTTTCCGGTAACTGCCACATGTTGGAGCCAACGACGATCTTACGCGTCGGTTCTTTGGATCTGACAGCATGAATAACCATGTTCAGGACTTTGTTCCAGTCTTCGGGATCCTTGGCAACGGCTTCGTTCAGAATTTCATACGCGAGCTTGTCGTTCGGGTAGCTGCGAAGTTCGTCTGAGAGTTGCAGCCACATGTCCGCAAGCTTCTTTTGTTCGGCGGGATTCGTCCATAACACATTCGACTCAGCGCCGAAATAATGTGAGCGAATGATGTGCAGATCGACAATCACGCGAAGATGAGCAGCAAAGGCCCAGTGTATTGCATGGTGCAACAGCTCAAATGCTTCCGCTTCCTTGTGTCCGACTGAATCCCATAATTGCACCTCATCGACGGGAATTCTCACATGATCGAACCCCGCAGAGGCGATGGAGTCGAAGTCGGCCTTGGTAATGACCTTTCTTCGCTCTTCTCCCCTGCGATCACTTTGGGAGAGCCAGTGGCTCACATTGACGCCTGTCCGGATCATAAAGTCTCCGGCCGAATCCTTTGTGGTCATTCGCGTGCCATCATTCTGCGATGCCTTTGTGATGAGTGCATGTTTGGTTTGAGAAACACCATGTGATGTGTGGGGAATCACTAGGACTGAGAGCATTAGAAACAATGTGGGTACGCGCGCCATTAAGTTCATGACCTTCCTTTCTATGGACAATTTAGGACTTCTGAGGTTATCGTGCAATATTCCCTGCAGTATCTCCCTGTGTTGCCACACCGGGGAGGTATTAGCCTTCGCGAGAAGGAACAAGCAGGAACGAATGCGCCACGGACTATGAAGAAGAATCTTATCTCATCACAAATACGCGCTGAGTCAATCGAACGAAGGACATGATGTATGCGATTCCGTATTGCAATTTGCACATCCATGAGGTATTGGGAATCCGTTGACTATGCAGCACAAGAGACTACGGGACACGAAACCGTACCAAGGAATCGGGGAGCACAGTGGCAGAGCGAAAAAGGCCCGGCATTTTGTGTCGAGCCTCTTCCTCGGTAAATCCTGGAGAGATCGTTACTTCACGAGCACCATCTTCTTGATCTGCAGGTAGCCACCTGCCATGAGTCGATAGAAGTACACTCCAGAGGACAAAGCCGAAGCATTAAACTGCACATTGTACACCCCCGGCATCCGCTGTTCATGGACGAGTTGCGATACTTCCTGCCCAAGAATATTGTAGACACTCAGTTGGACGAACGCGCTCCTGGGAAGAGTAAACGCAATGGTCGTCATCGGATTGAAGGGATTGGGATAGTTCTGAGAAAGCGAAAAAGTTGTGGGACGCGTTTCGCCTGATCCCACGCCAGTTAGAGCGCTCACCATGATGGGATCTGATGAGTGACCGGCATTTCCTGAACTATCCACAGGGACGATTGAATAAAAGTAGACTTTGCTCTGCAGCGCGCCTGCATCAACGCAGGAGTTCGCTGAGACATTCTTCAGCAGCACAAACGTTGGTCCGCCGTTGTCTGTCGCCGAACTGCGATATACTTTATAGGACTTGACATCGCTGTCCGCCGGTTTATCCCAGGTCAGGCTTGCCCCTCCCCCATTGATGACGCCATGAACCACCGAAATCTGGCCAGGAGGTGTATTGTCGACCGAATAGCCGCTGTCAGGCNNGTCTTCCTGGAACTGTGCAGAGACGCGGAACACTGACCACTGGATGCCTACATCAGCTGAAGAGTCCGCCAGAGTTGGCACAACGGCCGAATACTCCTCAAATTGCACTGCGGGAATCTCTTCGATGAAATCCCAGAGCGTGGGGGTCTCTTTCACCTGTCGCCAAATAGCGTACTTTTCCACGTGAAGTGATTCTGCCACCGCATCAAACATGCTTCTCAGCCAAGTAACTCTTACTTGCCTCCCGTTGTCTCCCGCTACATCATTCACACCGGTAATAAGGGGTGCCATTATCGGCGCCCAGCCGGTCCCGCTCAACCTCACAACGAATCCTGAACTTCCCGGCTCGTCCGAATGAATGATGAGAGACGCGGTATCGAGACCCGCAGATGTAGGTTTGTAAGTAATCAGCACCGAATCCGTGGAATATGCACCGATCGCGAACGAACTCCGATCACAGGAGAACATCGCGCCACCGATCTCGATTCCGGAAATCGACAACGGTTTTCCGCCACCGTTGCTGATATAGAGGGGCAATGATTTTGAGCCACCAACAGAGATTGCACCGAAAGCAACCAATCGTCTGGCAAAGGCTTGAGGAACAGAATCTGCCAAAGGATACATTGCCCCTCGATGGATGCATACTTCATCAATTGCTCCCTGGTAATACTCCGGGAATTCCCAATTGGCCCACCGACCGAACGTCAACACTTGATTGTTTTCGAGCGCATAAGGGAAAGTGTCATTATCCGGGGTACAGGCAAGGCTGTCATCGACGAACATGAAGAGCTTTGAGAGTACTCGATCTCTTATTAGCGAAACATGGTGCCAAAGTCCGTCATTGTACGTACGTTCACTCCGAAGATGAAGCAGAGTATCAGGAGGGATGCCGTGCTCCTTGTTGCCAATGATTCCATCGATGTGACCGGCCGTGATTCCAATGGCATATCCTGGATCATCTGCGAGGCCCTTCCTCAAGATCCATCCGTGTCCCTCGCTTGTTGTCTTGAACCGTGCACTTATGGTAAAACTTGAGTCTGGTGCGAAACTCAGCGAATTATCCTCCGCATTCGGAACTTCAATGAAGCTGTTATACCCGCTGAATGCGCGCGCATTCCCGGATATCCCCGGCACGATGGAAGTCCCATAACTCATGCCATTATTGGCATGAGGAGAAGAATCCACAATAATCTGGCCGGAGTCGTCGAAATGCCAAAGGGCAAGAGTATCGGATTGTGACGGTGGCAAAACGAATTTTCTAATTCGGATCTTGTCGATAGACCCCTGGAAGTATTCAGGATATGTCTCGTTCGCCCAGCGACCGAAGAACAGACCATAGGAGGTAGCCAATGCAAAAGGTATTGGATCGTCAATTGGAGTGGCCGCCTCCTCCCCATCAATATACAGCCGCAACACACGTGCCTCCCTGTCTCGAACGAACTCTGCGTGATGCCATTGTCCGTCGTTGACAGGATTCGTGCTTGTAATCGGAACAAGCGCGCTCGGAGGATTACCATCGGCGCGATCCCCTATCATGCCTTGAAGGTGACCGTCTCTGAGAACGAGCATGTAACNNAATTCAATGGAAAACCCTTCGTTCGAAAGAAAATCAAGCGACCCTCCAGGATACTCGGGGACGGTGACATAGTCGCCTAGTCCATTAAACGAACGCGCCAATCCGAGCGGCGCCTCGACAATGCTCGTACCTATTGCCGCCCCGTCATTCCCGTAGCTGGAGGAGTCGTGGATAATGCAGCCCATGGGGTCATTGAAATCCCACTGTCCGACGAGAACAGTATCTGGAGCAGAGAATACGATTGCTTGGGGAAGCAGCGAGACGAGAATGANNGACACAGCACAGAGAGATCGATCGTTTCATGGCAGCACCTCCGCGACAACACTTGTCAGCATGCGGCAGATCAGGACTACGCGCTCGCCTCAAAGAAAAGTGCTATTCCATCCCGTCGACGGATCTGCAATGCCAGTAGTTGACTAAGGAATGTCTAATTGTAGACAATATCTCAATGACAATCAATGATTGGGAACCGCCGGAAAATGCCATGCAACGCTTGAGGGCCTGCGAGACCTTCCCTTTCACCTTGAGCAGGAACACGNNGTGTTTGTTCGTCGTCGACCATCTTCGATAATGTTGAATAATGCATCGCATGACATGCATCACGCCGGTTTCCTCGTCGGCGTTCATTCCTCGAATGGGGTGTGAATATCTTGGCAGGCGGGAAGCAGATCTAAGGATGGCGAGCTTCGACTCATCTAAGAACTGAGGAAAAAATGAACTCCCGCAAAAAGCACACTCGCCCCACCACT
>PMNP01000377.1:0-3857 GCA_003161755.1 Ignavibacteriota bacterium
AGAAACCGGACCGACGAGCATATTCAGACCATTGCCTTCATCAAGAACCTCGAGCGGGAGTTGATCAACTCCGGCAATGTGAATTTTGTGGCGAACAAAGAGGAGCGGCAGGAAGTGCGTGACGAACGCGCGGACCAACAGGAGAACGCTTCGGCGGAATCGATGAAGAAGTTTCAGCAGGAGGCCGGTGCCGATTTCCTGTTGCGAGGAGACATCACTTCCATCACCGATCAAGAGGGGGGGGACCAGGTGAAATACTACCAGGTAAACCTAGAGCTGGTGAATATGGAAAGCAACCGCAAGGCGTGGGTTGGTGAAAAGAAAATCAAGAAGCTCATCTCTCAAAGCGGAACAACATTCTGACGTCACGCGTGGCGTTCATTCGAAATTCATGCCGTCACTTTGAGAAAGCGCCCATGTGTGTCGTTGTGGCGCTTTCCCTGTTTCTTGCCTCGTGCAGCAATGTCTCTGAGGTCTATCGGAGTATTGAAGCCGATGTGGCGCATGGTGAATATCTGCACGCCATCAATACTGTCCACCTCAACGAACAAGTGTATGGGGAGAAAGCGAGGGTGCTGTACAACCTCGATATCGGGCTCCTCTATCACTATGCGGCAGTACCGGACTCGAGCACAAAATATTTCCTCCAGGCCGAGGGGGAGATCCAGGACTTGTACACCAAGAGCATTTCCCTCGCGGCGATCTCCCTCCTCACCAATGACAATGTTCTCCCCTATGAGGGGGAAGACTTTGAGAAGGTCATGATCAATGTCTTCCTTGCCCTCAACTATGCCCGCCTCGGCGAGAACGATGAGGCACTCGTGGAAGCACGCAAAGTCGATGAGAAGCTCCGTGATTACGCGGTGCGGTACGCGGGGAAGAATAGTTATCAAGAGGATGCCCTTGCCCGTTATCTTTCCGGAGTGCTGTATGAGAGCGGCGACGAAATCAACGATGCGTTCATTGCCTATCGAAAGGCTTACGAAGCGTATCAGAAATATGATACGCTCTACGGAACTCCGGCGCCGCGGTTTCTGCTTGATGATCTTGTCCGGACTGCCAGCCTGATGGAGTTCACCGAGGAAGCACAGCAGTATGTAGCATTGGGAGGAAAGCCGCTTGATGCCGAGGAACGGAACCTGGGCACGATCTTTATCGTTGCGTATGCCGGAAGGGGTCCAATCAAAGAGCAGATCAGGCCGAGCGTCACCATTCCGGATAGTTCCGGAACCCTGCACACCTTCCAAATCGCGCTGCCGAAATTTGTCCCAAGAATGCAAGGTGTACGGTCGTACGATGTCGAGGCGTTTAATGTTGCCGATTCCATGACGGCGGTGAATGCGAAAACTGAACTTGCCCAGGATATCACGGCAATTGCAGGACGATGCCTGGATGATCGCATGGCATTAGTGTATCTGAAAAGCGGTGGAAGGGCTTTGCTGAAGTTTCTGGCGGCAGAGAAGGTAAAGAGCGGACTGAAGAAGAAGGATGACGCTGTGACGAATTTTCTCGGGAGCCTGGCTGTCGATCTTGCCGTTGGAGCGACAGAGCAGGCCGACCTCAGGTCGTGGGGAACGCTGCCCGCCCAGATCCAGTTGGCGAAACTCAGAGTGCACCCAGGGACCTATGCGCTCCGGGTGCACTCGTCGGATAATCTCTTCGCCTCAACGGCGACTCAAGTCACCGTCCGGCGTGGCAAAACGGAATTCATCATTCTTGATGACGTGCGATGATCCCGTGTATGGTTTTATGCAGTGGCCAGAACCGCGACATTATTCGGGACATGCCTTGCAGCATCAACGCGGGTAATAATGTGCATGAGCGATGAGAGCTCGGTGGCTTTGTCGACCTTAAAAACGATGCTGGGATCCATCACTTCCAGCAATTCACGCAGCTCGCTGTATGCCGAGTTCCATACGAACGGGATCCTCCGCAGTCTGCGATCTTCACGAATCATGGAATGAAGAGTGACGCTGTTCATGTTCGGCATGCTGACATCGGAGATCACAAGGTCTGCCTGCTCGTTTCGCAGCTGTTCAAGTGCTGCGGCCCCGTCGGGTGCGCGATACACCGTGTGACCGTAGAGCGTCAGGATCTCGGCCAGGAGTGACAGGTATACCGGATCGTCGTCTACCACTACTATGTTCATAGTTGTCCTTCGTCGTTGAGTTCTGGTGCGGTATTGGTGTATTACAAACTCCGGGCCAAGTATTGCCTTAGGGAGAAACCGTCATTCTCATCCTTCCAATTGTTGAAGGATGACCTATTTCTTGTGATTTCTTCAAACTTCTTATGAATACCACTGCTCCGTCCAAGGAAGTCTCCAAAATCCTCAAGAACGATCACCACGACCCGTTCTCGATTCTCGGCGCCCACCTGGTCNNTGAAGGATTCTTTGAGATTATCTTTCAGGATCGCCGGGCAATATTCCCCTACTGGCTTCGGAGAGAGTTGGCCGACGGGACAACGGCCTCATTTCATGATCCGTATTCCTTTCTTCCGACATTGACAGAACTTGACACGTATCTGTTTAACGCGGGTAATCACCACCGGATCTATGAAAAACTGGGGGCTCATCCGAAAACCATTGACGGCATCAAGGGAATCCAGTTCGCTGTATGGGCACCATCTGCACGGAGTGTCAGCGTCATCGGTGATTTCAACAGCTGGGACAAACGATCGCATGCCATGCGTGAGCTTGGGTCATCAGGAGTGTGGGAACTATTTATTCCCGAATTNNTTTGTATAAATTTGATGTCAAGGGGCCGGATGGGAAGTACTATGAAAAGACTGATCCTTATGGCTTCGAGATGGAAATACGTCCGAACACGGCTTCTCGCGTCAATGCCCTGGAAGGATTCGAGTGGCATGATGATGCGTGGATGAGCAAGCGAAAAACCCGGGACCTTTCCGCTGCACCGATGGCAACCTACGAAGTACACCTGGGTTCGTGGAGGCGGGGGGAAAACAACCGCTGGCTCGACTACAAAGAGATCGCCAAACAACTGGCAGAGTATGTCATCTCCATGGGGTACACCCATGTGGAGTTCCTGCCCGTGATGGAGCATCCGCTCGATGCCTCATGGGGGTATCAGGTCACGGGATATTTCGCTCCCACAAGCCGATTCGGTTCGCCGCAGGACTTCATGTTTCTGGTCAACTATCTTCACGAACGATCCATCGGAGTCATCCTTGACTGGGTTCCTGCGCACTTTCCCAAGGATGGTCACGGGCTGGGATTCTTTGACGGATCGCATCTCTATGAACACGAAGATCCACGAAAGGGTGAGCACCAGGATTGGGGGACGTATATCTTCAATTATGGACGGAATGAAGTCAAGAACTTTCTGATCAGTAACGCGCTCTTTTGGTTTGAGCTCTACCACATCGATGGATTGCGCATCGATGCCGTTGCCTCAATGCTCTATCTCGATTATTCCCGTAAGGAAGGGGAATGGATCCCCAATGTTTATGGCGGGCGGGAAAATCTGGAAGCTCTTGAATTCCTCAAGTACCTCAACAGCGTTGTCCATGAATACTACCCCGGAACGATCGTTATTGCGGAAGAATCGACAGCCTGGCCTGGGGTCAGCCACAAGCTTTCCGACAATGGACTCGGATTCGACATGAAGTGGAATATGGGATGGATGCACGACATGCTCGTGTATTTCTCCTATGATCCGATCTATCGTTCGTTCCATCATGACAACCTGACGTTCGCCCTCTTGTATGCTTTTACAGAACGGTTCATCCTTCCCTTCTCCCATGACGAAGTCGTTCACGGAAAGGGTTCCATGCTCGGGAAGATGCCCGGCGATGATTGGCAGAAATTTGCAAACCTGAGGCTCCTTCTTGGG
>PMNP01000377.1:3866-8737 GCA_003161755.1 Ignavibacteriota bacterium
AGCTTCCCGGGGAAGAAGCTGTTGTTCATGGGGATTGACGTGGGTCAATGGAACGAATGGTACCATGAGCAAAGCATCGACTGGCACTTGCTCCAGTACGATCCGCATAAGGGTTTGCAGCGATGGGTAAAAGACCTCAATGCGATGTATCGATCCATGCTTCCTTTGCACCAGATTGATTTTGAACCTCGCGGGTTCGAATGGATCGACTTCCTGGACAGGGCGAGCTGCATTATCTCGTTTGAACGGAAATCGTCTTCGGGAGAGTCTGTCGTCTGTGTGTACAATTTTACGCCGGTCCCCAGAGCGAAATATCGCGTTGGAGTAANNTGTCTCTGACCCGATTTCGGCGAATGGACGTTACCACTCCTTGAATCTCGTCCTTCCTCCTCTGAGTGCCCTCTTTTTCACGCATTCCTGAGCTGCCCGTCTGCGGTTGATCTGCCTCGGCCGTACCCGTTCACAGCAAACATTGTTCCTGCCTGCGGAACCTCCCAAAGTTCCTGGAGTGTTACAACTGCGACAGCCGATTTTCTTCCAGGTCATTCCACATCGGTGGGGGGGTGTTGGGAATTCGTGCCAAGGCGGACATGGAAATTATCGTTCTATCGACTGCAGATGTTGCACGGTTGTTCAATGTGACGGAAACCACCGTAAAGCGATGGGCAGACGAAGGTGCGCTTTGTTGCCAGCGGACGCTTGGAGGGCACCGGAAGTTTCTCATTAAGCACGTCATCGAATTTGCCGAGAAGAACAATCTCGAACCGCTCGGCGTCCTCAAAATGCCTCCCGGGAATCAGTGTACCTCCCAACTTCAACTTGCAATCATGGAGCGCGATCTTCCGCTTTTGGTTGACGCCTTCTTCGAACGAGCGCTTTCTCCCGAACGGCATAACCTCGCACAGTTCCTCTCCTACCTCTATGAACACAAAATTCCCCTCTGGCAGATTTACGATGGCATTATCAAGCCGGCGATGCAGAGGATTGGTGAGGCATGGCAACAGGGGAAAATCGGAATAGCGCTTGAACATCAGGCGACATATGCAACACTTGATGCTCTGAGCAGGCTTCAGGCGAGGATCCATACGAAACCGTCCAATGGCAAAACCGCCATCCTCGCCTGCCTGGGAGAGGAGCGACATGAAATCGGACTCCGTTGCGCTTCGTATCTCATCGAATCGGAGGGCTGGCAGACGTTGTATCTCGGAGCCAATATCCCTCCCGATTCCGTCGTCCTTGCCCTTCGCGATGTTAGACCGGCAATGCTCTGCCTTTCTCTTACATGCTCAATGAATGCACGTGCGCTTCAAACGCGCATGACATCGATGTCAAAAGCGGCTCGCGAAGTCGGCGCTTGCATGCTTGCCGGCGGGCTGGCAATGAAACAGCAGGATCTTGCGCACGGACTCTTTGATCATGTTGTGACCACCACAAAAGAACTCCTCGACCTCGTGAGTCAAAAGGAAAGTGACCTCTCGGCGAGGATCCCCGCATTGAGCGTTTCATTGNNCCCCGCCCCTGTTGCAAGTCTCCTGAGACAACATTCCGACCCCGGCTCCGCCCGGCACCCAAGGCGAACGCCCTTTCATCTGTCACATTCTTTTCCTTCCATACAGGCTGTTAAGAGACCTCGAGAGCATATGCAGATCGTGGTGTTTGGCGGCACAGGATTCCTGGGGACGTCCCTCGTGAAAGCGCTGCTCAACGAGCACAATGCGGTGACGGTGGTGACGCGGCATCCTCCCAATCTTTTGCCTGAACCAGGGCTCCAGTATATCGAGTGGGACGCAAACTCTGTCTCTGCGATCGCGCCAGTCCTTCAATATGCAGACGCGGTCATTAATCTGATCGGCGAATCGATCGCGCCTGGACGGTGGACACAACCTCGTAAAGATCGAATTCTGAGCAGCCGTATCGATAGCACAAGGACAATCGTTGATGCGCTTCGGATTGGTCATTCGCGAGGGTTGGTCTTTGTGAATGCCTCCGCAGTCGGCTACTACGGCAATACAGGAGACGCGGTGGTCACGGAATCCAGTCCTCCGGGAATNNTCTCTTGCCGGACGTGTGCGTAGCTTGGGAGCGGGAAGCTCTCACTGCGGAAGCGCTTGGTGTCAGGGTTGTGTGTCTTCGGTTGGCAACGGTTTTGGGACAGGGAGGGGGAGCGATGCACCAAATGATGCTGCCGTTCCGTTTGTTCGTCGGTGGTATTCCGGGCGCAGGTACTCAGTGGTTTCCCTGGATCCATGAAAAAGACGTCGTTGGGATTATTCGCGAAATCCTCCAACGCAAACAGATTCGTGGTCCAATCAATGCTGTTGCTCCAGAAAACGTTACCATGCAGACGTTCTGCCTGACATTGGCCGACATCCTCCGAAGGCCATGCTGGGTGCCGGTCCCTGCTCTTGCATTGCGACTCGTCCTCGGACAAATGGCCGATGTNNACATGAAACGCTTCTGCTCAGCCAAAAGGTCCTCCCCGAAGCCGTTTCGCGTCTTAACTATGCGTTTGAATTTCCCTCTTTGAAACCAGCTCTCGAGTCGGTTGTTGCGCAATGATTTCTTCCGGCGTCCTTCGTCCCATCTGCAGCAAGACCCATGATCCGGTGCTGTAAAATGAAGTGAATCGATGGAGGAACCCCTATTCTCTGTTGATTGCGGTGAAGCTTTCCCTTTTTCCCTATTTTTCAGTACATTAGTTGCACGAGTTGAAGAACTCCGCACCATTACCTTTCCAGTCTGACCGAGCTTCGAGATCGTATCGAGGATATGTGGCGGAGTCCGCATAGCACGTTTTTGTTCTTTCCTACACCACTGTCAGGTAAACCGCGCCACAAACCAGCAAGCATCTTGACTATTTCCGTCGCAAAGACAAGCTCCTGAGCGGCGGCGGGACAAAAGCAATAGAAAAACAAACGGCCATGGGCAAGCTTACGGCCCGTGATCGCATTACGGCGCTCGTTGACGCCCACTCATTTCAGGAATATGACCTGTTCGTTGAGCATCGTTGCCGCGATTTCGACATGGGATCAAAGCATCTGCCGGGAGACGGTGTGATCACCGGGACGGGGACCATCATTGGGCGTCCGGTCTGCATCTTTGCCCAGGATTTCACCATTGCGGGGGGATCTCTCGGGCTTATGCATGCCCGGAAAATCACCAAGATTATGGACCATGCGGTGAAGATGGGAATGCCATTGATTGGCATTAATGACTCCGGAGGAGCGAGGATACAGGAAGGAGTGGATTCTCTCGCCGGATATGGTGAGATCTTTTACCGCAACACACTGGCTTCCGGCATCATTCCCCAACTGTCGGTCATTCTGGGTCCTTGTGCCGGCAGGGCTGTGTATTCACCTGCCCTTACCGATTTTGTTTTTGTGGTGGAAAATATTTCAAAGATGTTCATTACCGGGCCTGAGGTCATCAAGACCGTGTTGGGCGAAGAAGTGTCGATGGAGGACTTGGGTGGGGCGCGGGTACAGGCTGAGATTACCGGGAACGCCCACTTTCTTGCCAGCAACGAACTTGAATGTTTCCACCAGATAAAGCAACTCCTGTCATACATACCGTGGAACAATGGAGTTCGGTCCGACCGCTACCCTTCCAAACCGCCGAAACCGAAATTCGACATTGAGAAGGTGATCCCGCAGGACGCATCAAAACCCTACGATGTGCGGGACGTGATTAAGGGAATGTGTGATAATTCTGACTTCTTCGAGATTCATCAGCATTGGGCGGCAAACATTGTTGTGGGATTTGCCAGGATTGACGGTGACACAGTCGGTATCGTTGGCAACCAGCCACTCGTGCTGGCCGGAGTGCTGGATGTCGACTCCGCCGACAAGGCGGCACGGTTCATCCGCTTTTGCGATGCGTTCAACATCCCTCTGGTGACGCTGGTTGATCTCCCCGGTTACCTGCCGGGAGTGGACCAGGAACACGCGGGTGTCATTCGTCACGGTGCCAAGATCCTGTACGCATACAGCGAAGCGACGGTTCCGAAGGTGACGGTGATTCTCCGGAAGGCATATGGAGGCGGCTACATTGCCATGTGCTCGCGTCACCTCGGCGCGGATTTTGTTTTTGCCTGGCCGACCGCGGAGATCGCGGTGATGGGGCCGGAGGGTGCGGCAAATATCATTTTCAGAAGTGAAATTGCCGGCGCGTCGAATCCGTCTGAAATGCGCAAGCAGAAGGTGGCGGAGTATGCGGAAAAGTTCGCCAACCCGTACGTTGCGGCGGCGAGCGGCCACATCGACGCGGTGATTAGTCCCGGAGACACCCGCAAGTTCCTTATTCATGCCATTCACGTGTCGGCGAACAAGTCGGAGTGCCGTCCCAAGAAGAAACACGGAGTGCCCCCATTCTGATATGACAACCGAAAAACCAAAACCCGAATATCAGAAGCTGACCGTACAGGGGACGACGTACGAGACGACTCTGACCACGAAATACCGGCGACGCAAACCGTGGGTTCAATTTGATCCGAGGAAGATCCTGTGTGTCATCCCTGGCGTCATTCTTAAGGTCCTTGTTCGCCAGGGGCAAATCGTTCGCCAGGGAGATCCTCTGGTTGTTCTCGAAGCCATGAAGATGCAAAACGAAATACTCAGTCCGGCAGATGGGACAGTCAAGACTGTCGCGGTGTCGCCGGGAACACAGGTGGGGAAGGGACAGATGTTGGTGGAACTTGCCTGAAGAACTGTTGGTCGGGATTGCATCCACTGCCTGGAAATGCGTGGAGGCAATGCTCACCAACTAAATTAACCGTCGGCCCCGGCTTCGGGGCCGGCCCATATCTCCACCGCGTGATCGCAGAGAGAAGCATGGAAGAAACAAGCAAAGAAGAATTGCGCAGGGCCTTCGAG
>PMNP01000126.1 GCA_003161755.1 Ignavibacteriota bacterium
TACAAATAATGGACTTCACTCTCAGGGTGTGGCGGCAGGAAGGAAGAAACGCAAAGGGCGATCTCAAGACATACCAGGCAAAGGAAATCTCGCCCGATGCGTCGTTCCTTGAAATGCTCGACATCGTGAACGCAAACCTCGTAGCCGAAGGAAAGGACCCCATCGCCTTTGAGCTTGACTGTCGTGAAGGCATCTGCGGGAGCTGCGGGCTGATGATCAATGGCCGCGCCCATGGTCCTTTGAGAGGCGTTGCTACGTGTGAATTGCGAATGCGAAGCTTCAAAGGGGGTGAGACAATCGTCGTCGAACCCTGGCGGGCCAAAGCGTTCCCGGTCATCAAGGACCTTGTAGTCGATCGCACTGCCCTGGATCGCATCATTCAAGCCGGGGGGTTCGTATCGGTCAAGACCGGGTCGGCACCCGAGGCGAATGCGATCCTGATCGGCAAGGAAACGGCGGACGAAGCGTTTGATGCTGCTGCGTGCATTGGATGCGGCGCCTGCGTTGCCGCATGCACAAATGCGTCAGCAATGCTTTTCGTCGCGGCGAAAGTCTCCCACTTGGCGCTTCTCCCACAGGGAGAGCCGGAGCGCGCCCAGCGAGTGGAGCGCATGATTGCCCAGATGGACAAGGAAGGCTTCGGCACGTGCTCCAATACCTATGCATGTGAGGCGGAATGTCCGAAGGAAATTTCTGTGGCGCACATCGCAAGATTGAACCGTGAATACTTGAGGGCCGAAGTCCGCTGATCGACGGCGGAACACTCGCACGTGTCTCAAGAAAGTTTCTGCTTCCATCCTCTTTTATCTCCCTCACCTTCAGGAGCATCTGTGCGGGATCGTCCCCGTGCTATAGAGTTTCCTGCACCGGTCGCCAAAGCGTTGCTTGTTCTTGCTTTAGCGTTGGCGGCGGTGTTGCGCATCTGGTTCGCCATCCACACGCACAACACACTCGAAGACTCGCTTATCACTGCCCGGTATGCGGAAAACCTTGTCGCAGGAAATGGGTTTGTGTATAATGCAGGCGAACGGATTCTGGGCACCTCAACGCCGCTCTGGACGCTGCTGCTTGCCGGAGGAAGGATCGTTTGTCCTTTCGACATTATTCTGCTGGGGAAGATCCTGGGGATTGCCTTCAGCCTCCTGACGCTGTATCTGACGTTCCGCGCACTGGCAGGGACATCCTTCCTTGCTGCCGGCATCTTCGCCTTTTTCTTTGCAGTCAATCCCGACCTCATCATGGTGTCGTCTTCCGGGATGGAAAC
This sequence comes from Ignavibacteriota bacterium, assembly GCA_003161755.1. The sequence continues at coordinate 1,265 of PMNP01000126.1, forward strand.
ATCTCTCCTGCTCTGCAGCATGTCGTTGGCCTTCGTCGGGTGGATTGAGAAGACCTGGCTCCTGCCCGTTGGGCTCGCTGCGGTGTTCCTCACCCGAATGGACGGCCTGTTCTTTGGAGGACTGCTGATTGTGGCAGGACTGTTTCGTGATCGCCAATGGTATTTGCGCCAAGGCCTGGCAACCGCCGCACTATGCGCTCCATGGCTCGTGTTCGCCTTCCTGTACTTTGGGTCTGTGATTCCCCAGACGATTGTGGCAAAGGCCGCAGTGTACCATCTGGATCGCATGAGTTCCGCCGCTCCCTTCCTGGGGACGTTTACGCCGATGGGAGAACAGGGCCTGATAAAGTCGGTCGTGAAAGGAGTTCTTTCCATCTTCCTGGGAACCGGTTTGATCGCTGCGGCTCGGGCCGGATTGGCATATATTGCCCTGCTTGCATTCTTCATTGTGTATTGCCTCTCCTTCATGCTTTCCGGCGGATTAATCTTTTCGTGGTACCTCGCCCCGCCAATATTCTGCTCAACAATGTTTCTGGCGCTTGGTCTTGCATGGATCGTGCGCGCCTGGTTCTCCACAAGAAGACAAGTCGCAGCGTCGGCTATTCTTACCATTCTCCTTTGTGCTGTTTTCCTTTCTCTCCTCCCCGCACGAATGAGTCGATATGCAGAGTTGCAGGACTTTGAGGATCACGTGCGAAAGGAAACGGGGTTGTGGCTCAAACAGAATACAGAGGCGGGTTCACGTATCTTCCTGGAGCCCATTGGTTACATCGGGTTTTATGCCGGGAACGACCGGGTCATTCTGGACGAAGTAGGCCTTGTGACACCCCAGGTCATGCCATTCAGGAAAATGGGTTCCGGTTGGTATAAGGGAGCCCTGGATTCTCTGCAGCCGAGGTATGTTGTTCAATACACATACTCGCTCGATCACAATGCCACAGAGGGAACCGGAGTTCCCTTGTTCAGCAATCCATCTGAACGTGAGTGGTTTTTTGCACAATATCAGTTGATCCACGAAGTGAAGGCCAACCGGGACTATTTGCAACTTGCGGAAAAGGAGAAGCAGTACTCCATTTTCCGACGAAAGATACCATAGTCGGCTTGCCTCAACAAGGCGCATCCTCCATCCTCGTTCATCGCCCCCTGAAGCAAATTCGAAGAATACCTGCATCCAGGGACATTCCTGTGAAACAACAGCGTGCAGCCCTTGAATCCCTCAAATTCTTGCACGGCAGTCAAACAAATCGTACGTTTCATAGAGTACACACCAAACCCACTCATGTGTCAACCAGTATGCATGTTCATCGCCCACTTCTGATGTTGGTCGTTGTCCTGGCCTCCCTTTGCTGTCCGCACGCTTTGGTATCCCAGGATTCCAAGGAAAATGCCGATTTCAAACTCGCCCTCAATCTCTATAATGACGGGCTGTTTGACCTGGCTGCGGAACAGCTGCGCCAATTTATTGCCTCCTATCCGTCGACCTCGCAAGGGATTGAGGCGCATTTCTATCTTGGTCTCACACAACTCAAACTCAAGAAATACGAAGACGCCCGGCTGACCTTTCAATCGTTTGCGCTCACGTATCAGGATCATCCCCGTGCAGCTGAAGCCTGGTATAATACAGGCGAGGCGTACGCAGCGATGAATAACCCAAAAGAGGCGGCTCTCGCTTTTGAGCGNNTGCAAAATATTTCTCTCTTTGCGGGGAAACCGAGAATGCGCGCAGGGACCTCAGAATAATCCTCCAGGAGTATGCTTCCAGCGACGCAGTAATGGAAGCACGTACACAGATCGGGAAACTCTATTTTGAGGAAGGGAACATCACCCAGGCACAGAATGAACTCCGGCGCGTTATTGACGGAGATCCGTCACCTGAGGCCCGAGCACAGGCCCTGCTTCTCCTGGGGAACATCAACCAGGCCACCCATAGAAACGATCAGGCGCTTGCCAATTATCAGGAGATCATTGCAAACTATAAGTCGTCGGGCGCCATGCAGGGTGCACTGGTGAACTACGCCAAATTGCTCACCATGGAGGGTCAGTTCTCCGAGGCATCTGACAATTACCGTAGAGCTCTTGGCGTCAAGACGGGCGTTGACTCTTCGCTGGTCAGGGAGGCAATGTTCGGGTTGACGAAAACGGAACGGCAGCGCAACAACTTTCCTGCCGCCATCACCGCATGTGGAAAATTCCTCGCAGCCTACCCGGCTGATGACCACACGCCGGAAGTCATGTGGGATCTGGCGATGGACAACAGCCTTGCGAAACGCTATACCGCCTCAAACGAGCTTTGCAGGCGGTTACTGCAGGATAAGAAAGCCGATCAGTATCATCAACGAGCTGCTATCCGTTTGGCGAAGAACGCGGAAGAACAACAGAGCTACGCGTCGGCGATTCAGGCGTACCAGAAATTCGCAGACCAGTATCCCGATGACGCTGCAACGCCCGAGGTGATGATGTTCATCGCGGGACATTACGAAAAACATCTGCACGACTATCGGAAGGCGGCAGCAACATATGAAGCTCTTGCCTCCCGTCCTACTCAGACGCCGTTTGTCGATGACGCCCTCATGGGGTCGGCACGGTGCTATGAACAGCTCAAAGAAATTGATCGGGCCCTTGACCAGTACAGCGAGCTCGTCTTGCGGTGCCCTGTTTCCGATCTCCGTCCCGCGGCGGAAAAACGGATTGCGATGATCAATATCTTTGAAGCAAAAGACAAAGATGCAGGGCTGGAAAAGCTGGCGTTGCTGGTGGGAGACGTTGTTGCCAACAACGACCATGTGGGGATGGCGTACCGATTAGGTGAAATCTACTATCACCAACTGAAGAACTACGAAGCGGCGGCAGCCCAATTCTCCAATGCAATCAACAGCGGCATGACGGACAGTCGGTTTGTGGAAGCACTCTATCTCCGGGCGAAGTCGTATGAATACCTGACCATGCAGGACGAGAAGTACCGGCAGAAAGCCATTGAATCGTTTTCAACGTTTCTCCAGACATATGGTTCCGATGCCCGTGCCCCGCAGGCGACACTCTGCTTGTTCTTCCTACGTGCAACGTCGGCCGATGCGGCATGGGCAGCCATCCGCGAGAACCAGAATGACACGCACCGTGACACAATGCTCCTGACCCTCGCAGAATTGCTTGAAGCACATGACACCACTGGCCAAGCCCTCAACGTTTACCAACGTGTGGCACTTGAGCACGACGCGACTCCTTCCGGTCTGGAGGCAACCTATCACGCAGCCATGCTCTTCGCCAAGACCGGTCAACCTGACAGTGCGGATGCGTGGGCAGAGCGGTATCTAATGCGGGCACCGAACGGTGCACACGCGGCCGAACTTCTCCTCACTCTTGCCGATATCGCCGAACAGCAAAACAAATACGATCGGGCCGTGGAGTATCTTCGTAAATTGACAGGTGATTTGGGATATTCCCGTCATCAGGGAAATCTTAAAGCCCGGCTGGCCGGCGATCTGGTGTCCGCCGGAGAGTACTCAGGTGCAGAGACACTCTACAGCGAGATTGTCCGGGACGAGGAACACAGTCCACTGAATGACACCGGGGTTGATCCTCAAGTGCTTCTCTGGCTTGCCCGTGCACACCNNCCTTCGGGCGACCTCGCAGGTCAGGCCTATACCATGCTTGGCTGGATCGCAAAATCCGAAGGGACTACGGAAATTGCCGCGACCTATTTCCGCCAGGCACAAAAAGCCGCTCCGGGATTGGTGTCATCGAAAGAAGTGGCAGATATCCTCTTCGACAGCGGAAAGTACAGTGACGCCATCAAGCAGTATCAGGATCTTCTGCAGAGTGCGTCGTCGGATTCCAATCGACAATATTTTGACATGCGCATTGTCGTGTCCCAATACCGCATAGATAACCTGTCTGCGGCTCAAAAGGCGGCGGCAGAATACAAACAGCATTACGGTCAAATTGCTTCGGATGCCGCGGCATTCGAGGTGGAGCGTGGAAGTTACTACTTCCGGAAGGAGGACTATTCCACGGCGTTTCAGGTCTTTTCCGGAGAAGTCCAACACTTCGAAGGAACCCCGTCCTCCCCCACCGCACGCTATTGGATCGGGAAATCTCAACAAGAGTTGGGCAATATCCCTGAGGCAATCTCCACGCTCGAGGATCTCCTGAAAGACTTCCCCGAAGGCAGCATTGTCCCCCGGACCCACCTGGCGCTCGGCAATCTTTATTATGAGGCGGAACGATGGCCCGAATCCATCAAACACTACAAGACCCTCGTCGACGACCCCAAAGCCGACCAGGAGCTTCTCCCGATGGCCATGAGCAACCTCATCGAAACATATGAAGCTGCGGGAGTCAACGATGCGGCATTGGCCTTGACGCGCCGTTACCTGGAAATGTTTCCGAATAGCGAAGACAACTTCGACAAGAAAATAAAGATCGGCATTTTGTACGATCGCCTCGGCTATTACGACCAGGCGGTGCTGCAACTGCAGGGACTTCTTGATCAGGCGGGAAGTGACTTGGAAGGAGAAATTCGGTACTATATTGCCGAGGCGAATTATAACAAGGGCGACTACCAGCAGGCCATTCTCGATTTCCTGAAGGTGCCGTACCTTGTTACGAAGAAGGGAAAGATGGATTGGACGGCAAATTCTCTCTATATGTCAGGCCAATCGTACGAGAAAATGGGGCGATATGATCAAGCCCTCGCAATGTACCAACAGATCCTCGACCGCTCAGGAATTGACGAAACGTTCAGAGCCGCAGCGAAGAAGGAAGTGGAACGTGTGAAACTGGTCATCAAAAAACCGGCAACCGAACACTGATGCTGGAACTTCAAACAGAGCGAATCCTCTCAATAGTCAATGCGCAATTGCGNNTCGGTCAAATCCTGTCGATTCCGCTCCCGGAAAGCGTTGCCTCGTGGATCCATTCGGAGATCCGCGAACGGCTTTCGGACGATGTCGTTGCATCTCCGCATCTCTCAAGGGCCACGCAGACATCGTCGGTTGCATGGCGGCATACATACAGCTTCCTCTCCACGGTGATCCCGATGTACCGGATGGATCATGTTGAGGCTCGAGTGCTCCTGCGAGAAGCGGTCACCATCGTCGGACGCTATCTCGTTCGTCCACGGCAAACGCTGGAAGAGACGCTCTTTCGCAATGCCGAGTTGGTATCATCGGACATGATCGTACGCCGGCTTTCCACATTTACAGTGTATCCGTACCTCCCCACTCTCCTCCGGCGATTCGTCACCAAGGAGAGACTGGATCGGCNNATCACGAGCATCGCTGTAACCCGGCACCGGCCTGAGCTACATCTCGAAGAGATTCTGGTAGCTTTGAGGACCCTTCTTGAATCCGGTCCTCCGTCCATGGACGAAACCGTTCAGGCATCACCCGACCAGAAGCCTCATCCACCCTCTAGGGCAACTGAACCGGCGCCTTCCGGCTTTTCCGATTCAATCAGGCGGAATATTGCCCTCTCCCTCACTTCGGCAGGCATCGCGGAAGCCCCCAAGCGCCCACCCACCGGCATTGCGGAGAGATTTGTCATGGAGCAGCGCAATCGTTTTATCACGGTGCTCTTCCTTGGCAATGAAGACCACTTCGCGCAATTCCTTCAGACACTCGACGAGGCCCATTCATGGCAGGAAGCG
>PMNP01000081.1 GCA_003161755.1 Ignavibacteriota bacterium
ACACCAAGTTCGAGTTCGGGCTGATCGGCGATGACCTGATCCTGGCCGACGAGGTGCTGACCCCGGATTCGTCGCGCTTCTGGCCCGCCGATCGCTATGCCTCCGGCGGACCGCAGTTTTCCTTCGACAAGCAATTCGTGCGCGACTACCTGCTGGACATACAATGGAACAAGAAACCGCCGGCGCCTCATTTACCCACGGAGATCGTCCTTGGCACTGCACAAAAGTATGAAGAGGCGCTGAAACTCCTGACTGGCAAAGGCGTGCAGGAGTGAAACGCTCCCTGTAGACCCAACCAATTCCGCGGACACGCGCCGCCGTACCCAAGTTGCGAGAAAACTCCGATTAAAGTAAATTATTGCGGAGCTGTTGCATTTTATTGTAAAATTAAGTATTTACCTTCCATCCTCATCATGTCCTGCCAACAAAACACCCGCGCGATGTATCACGGCTGCACTCCGGAGCAGAAGCATGTCGACGCAGTTTGATTACGAAAGTATCCTCGAAAGCATCAGTGGTGGTTTCTTTGCGCTTGACAGCGATTATCGCATTTGCTATTGGAACAAGGCCGCCGAAGCTGGTACGGGTCTCACCGCAGCAGATGTCCTTGGCAAGCACGTCTTCGAAGTCTTCCCCAACGCAGAGCAGGCGGAATTAGGTGAGAAGTATCGGCTTGCTATGGAAACAAGGACATTCCAAAACTGTGAGAATGTCTACAAAGATGAACGGTTTGAGGCATGGTATGATACGCGCATCTATCCTTCAGGGACAGGCCTGTCGGTCTTCTTCCAGGACATAACGGGAAAGAAGATTGAGCTCAGGCGCAAGGAAGTCCTCGCTGAGATCTCTGCCGTCATCAATACCTCGCGGCATCTGGACGACCTGTGTGTCAGTGCAGCGGAGAAGATCGCCCTGTTGATGGGGATTCCCTCAAGGTTTGTTGCCATTTATCTTTATGATCCCAGGGGAGCGGAAATTCGTCTTGTCGCGCCGGCTCTGCTGGATGTCGAGTTTCCTTACGATGTTGTCCATCAAACCGTCGCCCCCGACGTCGTTCGGCCGGCTGCCCTTGCCGCGTGGACGAAGCAAGTCCAGGTTGTGGAAGACCTCGCACTGAACACCATTGCTCCACTCATCATGGAGGAAGCGCGGGGCCATGATCTTAAGACCGTCATCGCTTTGCCCCTACTGGTGCAGGGAGATGTCCAGGGAGTTCTCGAAGTCCTCTCGATCAAGAAAAAGGAATTCACCGCCAGTGAGGTGGAAACTCTCAGCGTGGCGGCGAACGATTTGGCAAATGGAATGGGACGCAAACGGTTGATCGACGAGCTTCGGACGAAGAATATCGAATTGGAGACCCAGACGCAGAAGACTCTCGAAGCGAGCGAAACCCTGAAAAAATTTCTCGCCACGTTCAGTCACGAGCTCCGTTCTCCGTTGAATTCCATCATCGGCTTTTCCGATGTTCTCACCAAGCAGTTCGACGAACTCCCTGCCGAGACCGTCCAGGAGTTCATGAAGAACATCAACACAAGCGGGCGTCACCTGCAAGNNCTGCAGCACATTATCAATGACATTCTGGATCTTTCGAAGATCGAATCGGGAACGCTCGAACTGCACATTGCAACCTATCCGGTGTCGTACTTCGAGGAGAGTGTGCGTCGGGTGTTGTCATCTGCCCTCATTCAAAAACAGGTGATGCTGTCGTTTTCGCTGACGCCGGAGATTGAAGACCTTGTCGTTGACCAAATGCGGTTTAAGCAAATATTGATCAATCTTGTGTCAAACGCCATTAAGTTCAGTCACCCCCGCGGGACGGTGAACGTGACATCGGAGCGTGTGGGGAACGACCTTCTTTTTTCCGTGCAGGACGACGGGATAGGCATCCGCCAGGATGAGCAATCAGCGCTCTTCAAACCGTTCAAGCAGGCGAAAGACGGACGGGAGATGAACCGGGAGGGCATCGGGCTCGGGCTTGCTATCACCAAGAAACTGGTTGAACTGCACAATGGGAGCATCTGGGTAGAGAGCGTTTGGGGGAAGGGAACAACGATGCGGTTCAGGATTCCCCTGATCGTGGATGCGAATTCTGAGCGTGCAGTTCAGGCAGGCATGATGCTGGAAGCGCTCGAGCGTGAACACCGATCACGAGAACAAGNNCAAGGGGAAAAGCCTCTTGCACTCATTGTGGAAGATTCTCCTCACGCCGGCGAGTTGTTGCGTTTGCACATTGAGTCGGCGGGATACAGGACCGCGATCGCGCCAAACGGAGTCGATGCGGTGGAGATGGCCAAGCGGTTGCGCCCAAATGTCATTACGCTCGATCTCATGCTCCCCGTCAAGGATGGGTGGCAGGTTCTGAAGGAACTGAAACAACACCCAGTGTGCAAGAACATCCCTGTCATCATTGTCTCCATCGCCGACAACAAAAACCTTGGATTCAGTCTCGGAGCAGTAGACTATTTTGTCAAGCCCGTAAACAAGGATGAACTCATCCAGGCGCTCGACAAAGTCCATCTTATTCGCCGCGCGGATGACCGGAAACCGACCGTCATGGTCATTGACGACGACCGGGCAGCAACCGACCTGATCCAGGTGATCCTCGAAAACGAGGGGTACAGGGTCTTGAAGGCGTACGAAGGAACCGTTGGCGTGGACCTTGCTGCCAGGGAGCATCCCGACCTGATCATCCTCGATCTTGTCATGCCGGAAACCTCGGGGTTCGCCGTTGCACAGCAGCTCAAACAGATTCCTGCAACTCGCGGCATTCCCATTATCGTCCTTACGTCAATGGATGTTGATGGCGAGACGCAGCAACAACTCAACGAGTATATTACGGGCTTGATGAGCAAATCCTCGTTTACCAAGAAGGATTTATTGCGGGAAATAGGGAATATCGAAAATGCCCGCTGGCGATAATGCCTTTCGGCCCATTTTTTGCCGCACTACAGGCGATTGTTACCGAATGAGCTAAACATCCCAGGGGTTCTCCCCAAGATCGACCTGTGGAATATCCTTACGCTGTTTCTTGACTGATCCGCAGATTCATCCTATATTGACTGCATCTCTCTGTGGTGAATCTGGCGGAAGGCCATATTCCACGTTCCACACTACTACCGGGTTCACATGAACAACACTTCGATGAACGATCCGGGTGCCGCGCTGAATTCGATGAAACTGGATATTCGGCAAGTCGCTCATGACATTAGCAATCCATTGGGGATTCTCCGAATGGCGGTGTACTTCCTGGAAACTGCAAAACCTGACGACGACAAGCGCGCGCAGTATTATTCTATGATGAGCCAGAATATTGACAGGATCGAAGTGCTGATCAAGCAACTTCGAGTACTGGGCGGATCTCCATCGGCCGAGAATTTGCCCCCGGATCCCCTTGGATGACAGGAGGCCCCATGCGACACATCGCAGCCTGCCTCATGATATTGACAATTGCACTGACAGGGTGCAAGCGCGACCTTCCTCTGACAACAACCTCCCCCGAAGCTGAACATCTGTATCGCCAAGGCGTACGCCAGTACGAACGCTTCTTCTATTCTGAGTCGAAGGATTTTTTTGAAAAAGCGATTGGACTGGATTCATCGTTCGCCATGGCGTGGACCAGGCTGGGGATCGTTTATCTTGCGATACGGGATGAACCGGAAGCGTTGGTATGCCTCCGCAATGCCATGCGTCAGTCGGACAAGGTGAGTGAACGAGAAAGACTCTTCATTCATATGTGGTATTACCGAGTGACCTTCGACAGCAAGACATCTGCCGCCGTGGCCGACTCGCTGGCCTTACGTTATCCCCAGGAAAAGGAAGTCTATCTCTTTCGCGGCAACCTGTACGAGCAGGCAAAGAACTACGAAGCGGCAATTCGCTCCTACCAAAAAGCCATTCAGACTGACACCGGATACGCTCTGGCTGTCATGACCCTCGGGNNCGTATTCCTCCATCGGCGAACAAGAGAAGGCCGTCGTGCAGATGCAGCGATATATCCGGCTTGCACCAGATGAGCCGGATCCCCGGGCGAGCTATGCGGACATCCTTCTGCGCGCAGGAAGGTTTGACGAGGCGCTCGAACAGTACCAGGAATCACTCCGGCTTAAACCGGATTACTGGTATTCTCTCCGCCAGATTGGAGAGATCGATGCAATCAAGGGAAAGCTCAAGGAGGCGGAAAAGGAATACCACGTGTCCATGCAGTACCTCCCTCAGAATCGTCAGCTTGAATCGACGGAAGCTCAGCTTCGTGGAGGTTTGGAATATCTTAGGGGAAATTATCCGGCGGCGGTCACACTCTACCGGCAAGCCCTCGCATCNNCTCAACCTTGATGCGGCGTTTGGATTGTTGGGCACCTACGCAAGAACAGGCCGGTTTGCAGAAGCCCATGATGCGATAGCACGGGTTTACGATGAATTCCGGATCCGGGAACTGTTGAATTCTCCGGCAATGGCGGCACTCTTCGTCATGTGATCGTTTGTCCTCATGCACGAAGGAAAGCTCCCTGAGGCTCTGCACGCGTGTGATAGCGCGTTAAACTACTCTTCTTCACTCGCGCGGGCAGCGGTGTACCGCCAGATGGNNTCGAATTCTCCCGAAATACTTCTGACGCTGACACGCCTCTATGCTGCAAAAGGAGATCACAGGATGGCGGCCGAAATTGGCAGCCGCCTACTCGATCTTTGGAACAGCGCTGATCCTGATTTCGAGTATCGACGGGAAGTTCTTCAACTCACCGGCCATTCTCCGGTTCACTGACCGATCGTCCTTCCGGGAATGGCGTTGCCTTACCGTACTCCAAGTTTCTTGCGGGCCTCGTCGGACATCATTGCCGGACTCCAGGCAGGGTCCCATACTATGCGCACGTCGGCGTCCTTTATGCCGGGAAGGGTCAGAAGTTGATCCCTCACGCTTCGTGAAATCATCCCGCTCATTCCGCATCCCGGCGTCGTCAAAGTCATCTTTACTCCCACCCAATCGTCAATAATCTTTACGTCGTAAATCAGACCGAGGTCAACCACATTGACCGGGATTTCCGGATCGTAGCAGGTCTTCAATGATTCGTACACCTCGGTCTCGGTCAATCCTGCTGAGTGTTCTTGATCCATTATTCCTCCTCTATATCCGCGTCCCATTCCCCGAGAGGTGGGGGACGTGGGAGTGGTTAGTGTTTTCCTGCCATCGAACGCCTCACACATGCATCACAGATGTCGCCATGAGGTCTGTCGCGTTTTCGCAGACTCCCGCGAACCATGAGAAAGGCCGTGAGCACCACGATTGCGAGAGATGTTGTTTGTTGCCAATCCATATGTCAGCCTCCAAGACCAAGCCAGAGTCCGGAACGGTACACAATGAACGTCACGCCATACGCAAGTGCCGTCATATACGCAATTTGAAATGCCGGCCACCTCCAACCGTTAGTCTCCCGCTGCATTACCGCAACAGTAGAAAGACATTGCATGGCGAGGACATAATACACCATAACACAAATGGCAGTCAAAAGGGTGAACGTCTTTCCTCCGGTGGAAGGATCGCGATCTTCCCGCATGCGCTGTTGAAGTGAGACAATGCCTCTCGCATCGTCGGCATTGTCGATGTTGTAAATCGTTCCCATGGTGCTGACGAACATTTCCCGCTGGAGGAGCGAACTTACGAGCCCGATACCGACTTTCCAATCGAATCCGAGAGGCCTGATGAGCGGCTCGATGGATTTGCCTGCCATGCCGGCGAAACTGTGTTCGAGGCGCTGTGCAGGTGTTGAGACTCCTTCGAGACGGGGGTAGGTCGCCAGGAACCAGAGGAGGATGGAAGCGCCCAGAATAACAGTCCCCGCCTTTCGAAGAAACGAAGACGCCCGCCCTATCATTTGCGTGAGCACCGATCGGAACGATGGTATGCAGTATTGTGGGAGTTCCATGAGGAACACCGGAGGAGATGTTTTCAACAACGTCCGCTTGAACAGCCACGCCATGCCAAGTGCGGCAAGCAGGCCGAGCAAATACATGGAGAGAAGCGTTAGGCCTGCCAAAGAAAAAAAGCCCAGTATCCGGACAGGGGGCATGAATGCCGCAAACAGAAGCGTATACACCGGGAGCCGGGCGCTGCAGCTCATCAGCGGGGCCACCAACATGGTTGCGAGGCGGTCTTTGGGGTTCTCGATAGTTCTGGTAGCCATGATCCCGGGAATTGCGCAGGCAAACGAGCTCAACAACGGAATGAATGATTTTCCGTGAAGCCCCACACGCCCCATGATGCGGTCCATCACAAAGGCGGCCCGGGCCATGTAGCCACTGTCCTCAAGAAGACCGATAAACAGGAACAAGAGCATGATCTGCGGGAGAAATCCCACCACAGCCGATACGCCGCCGAGTGCACCCCTTACCACGAGATCCCGCAGATCACC
>PMNP01000332.1 GCA_003161755.1 Ignavibacteriota bacterium
GGATCCGCACCGACGGCACCATCCCGCCATTAAAGCTTATGATGCTCTCATCAACAGGCGAAGCCAAAAGAGCGATGGCGACAGAAGTGGGATTGGATGCCTACTTGAAGAAGCCGGTTCGACAATCCTCTCTCTTCGACGCAATCGCCAACCTGACAGGATGCAAACTGCCAAGTCGTGCAGTTTCTTCATCACGGGACAAAACAGCAAAGGAGGTGGCTATGAACCATCTTCTCAATATTCGCATCTGCGTTGCAGAAGATAATACCGTCAATCAGAAGGTAGCGAAACGGATGCTTGAGAAATTTGGTTGCCATGTGGATGTCGTCGGGAATGGCCTGGAAGCAGTTGAGGCAGTTGCCTCNNGATATAATCTTCATGGATTGCCAAATGCCTGAAATGGATGGATTCGAAGCAACAGCGGAGATCCGTCGAAGGGAATCATCACACAAACATAGTGTGATCGTCGCCATGACAGCCAATGCACTTGCCGGAGATCGCGAGCGATGTTTGGCCGCGGGAATGGACGACTACATTTCGAAGCCCGTCAAGGCACCAGAATTGGAGGCCATTCTTCTCAAATGGACCCGCAATAACAACAGCGAAAACCACAAGAGTTCAAGCGGGGCAATACCTACTGGATCCCACCAACTAGTGGACAAGGCACGTCTGGCCGAGATCAGTTCGCTGGGAGGCGATAGTGACCCTGATTTTCTCATGGGAATTATTGGCGTTTACATCGATGACGCCATGAAACGCATGGATCAACTTGACAAGGCGCTGAATCAGGGTGATATTGGCGGGATAAGGACGACTGCTCATGTGTTGAAGGGAAGCAGTGCCAACCTTGGCCTGGATGCCATGGTGGAATTAAGCAGGCTGCTCCAAGAAATGGGGGAAAATGGGGACATTGCTCCTTGCGTGAGTCTTGTGCCGGAGCTTGCCAGAGTATTTTCGGAAACTCGGAACGAATTGGAGGCAATTGTCTCCGAAATGGCTACAACGTAGCTTAAGAAACATTCTCAGAGAACAGCGGCTTCTGTTTCTCCATTTCACCGGAGAAGCACGACATTGCGAGTCGCCGTGAAGTCTCCTGCCAGTACTCGGACAATATACATTCCCGATGATTCATCCGCAGCATCCCAACGCACTGTGTAATGTCCGGGTGATTGAACCCGGTTGACCAACGTAGCGACCTTCCTGCCTAACACATCAATAATTTCCACCATGACATGCGAAGATGATTGCGTTGTGTATTGGACTGCAGTTGTGGCATTAAACGGATTGGGGTAATTGCTCAGGAGCACCGGACTTTTGTTAGGCACAAGGGATGAGTGGTGTTCATTGATGTCCGTCAAAGACAACCGAATCCGATACACTCCTGTTCCCGATGTAATATACAAGGTCTTCCTGTCTGAGTCTCCCCAGTTACAGTTTGTTGTCCCTGCCCCACTGGGAACGAGTATCGTATCAAGCAAGACGCCGGACGGCGAAAACACCCAGATTCCGAGAGGCCCAGCACAAAACACATTCCCTGCCGGATCCACCTTCATTCCATCCGCATATCCAGTCGGCTTTATCGTCGCGAACAATCTCTTATTGACAAGAAGAGAATCTGAAACAACATCCCAGACGTAAATTTTTCGTACTTGGGAATCATTGACATAGAGTTTGCTCTCATCGGGGGAGAATGCTATTCCGTTCGGGAGGCTTAATGTCGTGTCAACGACCTGCAGTATACCGGCAGGACTGATGCGATACACACCACTAAACGGAAGTTCTTGTTGGCTTGGCTGGATCCCAAACGGTGGATCGGTAAAAAAGATTGCTCCATCCGACTTGACGACAACATCATTCGGACTATTGAGTTTTTTCCCACGGAAGGTGTCGGCAATCACCGTCCTTTGCAATGCGGAATCCACACGTATCACCTTCCTCCCCACCTGCTGCGCCATCACGAGCCGCCCCTGGTAGGCAAAGGTCAGTCCATTCCCCCCCTCAGTGTTCGTCAGGAACGGCACTGCTCCTGAATCCGGGCTCCACTTGTAGGTGATGTTTGCAGCACCCATGTCGCTGAAGAAAAGGCCCACACCGTCTTTCCAGAGAGGCCCCTCAACAAACTGAAATCCCCCCACAACCAATTCCGCGGTGGCCCCCCGCGGAACTGGTCCCTGCGCTCTGAGATCGGGAGCCATAAGCACACTTAGCCATGCCACCAAGACGATGATCACTATCGTCTGAACATACCTTCGAACCATCATGGGGTCACATTGAGACATCTCACCTATCTCCTCTAATGCAAATCGATTCCGCGCGATCTTCCCGGAGGCGGGCCAGGGATGACACGGACGACTCCCGCTCCGCAAAGGCTGGTTCCAACCAACGGGATTAGTCAGCCTCTTCGTCAAGGTACGCTGAAGAAGGTGCAGAAGCAATCCAACGCTCCCGCGCAACTGGTTCAGCACCACGTTCATTGGTCAATTTGCGATCGGAGGGTGATCTTCATTATATTATGTGGAATATAATTTGCCAATTCGGGAGGTATCATGATTGATCAGAGCATCACTCCGCGCACGCTCTCGCCAGAGCAGGCCGCGGAAGTTCAGCGCGCGTTTATCCTCAAAGTCTACGGATGGATGACGGCGGGACTCTTTCTCACGGCTATCGCTTCGTTTATGACGCTGAGTTCACAGACAATGCTCGAATTTCTCTTTTCGAGCCNNATTTACTTTTATCGTGCTCCTCTTTGCTGAACTGGGTCTGGTCATTTGGCTCACTGCCCGTGTCCAGGCAATGTCTGCTGCCACGGCTACGATTGTGTTCTGCGCCTACTCCGCACTCACCGGAGTGACTCTCTCTGCAGTTTTTCTGGTTTATACGACAGAGTCGCTCCTCTCCACATTCGTCGCTACGGGAGCGACCTTTGGTGTTACAGCCGCGTATGGGTATATGACTCAGCGAGATCTTTCCGGTTTGGGCGGGTTCATGACGATGGGACTCATCGGGGTAGTCATTGCCTCGATTGTGAATATCTTTCTTCACAATGAGACCATCTATTGGATCACTACCTACGCAGGGATTCTTATTTTTGTGGGTCTCACAGCGTATGACATGCAAAAGCTGAAGGGGATGAGTGTTGTGGCGCTCGAAGGTGGAGAAGCTGAACAAAAAGCTTCAATAATCGGTGCACTGGCACTGTATCTGGATTTCATCAACCTCTTTCTGCTTCTGCTTCGTCTGATGGGCAGGCGACGCTAATGTGAGTTTTTGGCCATAAAAAGACCGTCGTTTGGGTTGACCCGCGATGATGGTCTCCTTGAACGACGGCCTTTTCACATCGCGGTTCCGACGCTCACGGCGTTGTGTCTGCCAGCCTAGCCTTCTACGGATATCCTCTTCTTTAGCCGGATCTCTCTCGATGAACTCCCCACCAGAATCTCAAATTCCCCCGGCTCCACTAACCATCGCCTCTTCACGGGATGGAAGAAATGAAATGCATCACCGCTCAGTCTCATCGTGACAGTCCTGCTTTCTCCAACTTTAAGAAACACTTTATTAAATGCCTTAAGCTCTTTGGGAGGGCGGGGTACTGAACATTCCAACTCGCTCACATAAAGCTGGATGATTTCGGCGCCATCACGTTTACCGGTATTTCGTATGGTCACGGAGACATCCACCCCATCAGATGAATTCACAGGCTCTTTGCTAAGCTGAAGGTTTTCATACGCAAATGTTGTATAAGAAAGTCCAAAACCAAAGGGGAACTGGGGTTCCACTTTGTCCCGGTCAAAATGCCGATACCCTAGGAATACTCCTTCAGTAAACTGGACGTGCTTGTCACCATCACTATCGTAGTAGGATGAATATGTTGCGTTGTCTTCCCACCGCTTTTCAAAGCTCACCGGCAGTTTTCCGGATGGATTCGTAATCCCGGAAAGGATTTCGGCAACTGCGAGGTTGCCCTCTCCTCCCGGATACCACGCATAGAGCAAGCCTTGGACTTTGTCCAGCCATCCACGCATATCGACATTCCCCCCTGCGTTCACGACAACCACAGTTTCTTTGTTGAGTCCAACAATCGCTTTGATCAGACTTTCCTGATCATCGGGCAATGCGAAGGTCCGATCATAGCCTTCCAGCTCCGTGTTATTGTTGAACCCGACGCAAAGCACAATATGATCACTTTGCTCGGCGAGCTGCCGCGCCTTTTC
>PMNP01000270.1 GCA_003161755.1 Ignavibacteriota bacterium
CCCCTCCCCGTTTCGGAACGACCCGAGATCGACCGCTGGATTCTCTCTGCCCTCCAGTCGATGGTCGGGCGGTACACGGCAATGATGGAAGCGTATGATGTCACAAAAGCCGCGCGGAACGTCAGTGAGTTTACGATCGACCAGCTCTCGAATTGGTACGTGCGCCGAAACCGCCGCCGATTCTGGAAGAGCGAGAAGGGGAAAGACAAAACTGCTGCGTACCAGACATTGTTTGAGTGCCTGGACACTATCGCGCGTTTGATTGCACCGTTTGCGCCATTCCTGGCAGAGGAAATATTCCGGAATCTCAATTCGGTATCGTCGCGGGACGCTGCGGAATCTGTGCACCTCGCATCGATGCCTGAACCGGATGCCTCCATGATCGATGCTGCGCTCGAAGAAAGAATGGATAAGGCGGAACGCATTGTGATGCTCGTGCGCGCGATGCGGATGAAATCGAACATCAAGGTACGCCAGCCATTGCGAAGGGTCATCCTGCCAATCGCCGATGCACGGGAGAGGGAGGAGATCAAGGGGATGGCCGACATCATTCTTGATGAGATCAACGTCAAGACGATCGAGTACGTGAGCGACGAATCGGGGTTGGTGCGGAAGAAGTCGAAGCCGAACTTCAAGACTCTCGGGCCAAAGTTCGGCAAGTCGGTGCAGGGCGTAGCGGCCAGATTAAAGGATCTCTCGGCCGATGAAATTGCCTCCCTTGAATCGAAAGGTTCACTGAGCGTCGATGTGGGTGGAGAGCTGAAAACCATCGGCCGCGAAGATGTGGAGATTATCCGGGAAGACATCCAGGGGTGGCTTGTCGAATCCGACGGGACTCTGACCGTGGCACTCGATACCGCGTTGGATGATGATCTGGTTGCCGAAGGTGCTGCGAGGGAATTCGTCAACCGGGTGCAGAACATGAGGAAGGATGCAGGGTTTCTCGTGACCGACCGGATTGGCATTTATAGCGATGCTCCCGATTCAGTGCGGGGCATGCTCATGGCACAGCGTTTGTACATTCAAACCGAAACGCTGGCATCGGAGTTTTCGGAGAAGTATCGGGACGGGGAGTATCATTCGAACATTGACTTAAACGGTGTGACTGTCCGCGTCGGCATCGAACGGCGTCCACAACTGTAATTCACTCACATTACGAGGTAAGTTCATGGCGACCAAGGGAAGCAGGACACCGGCAAAAAAGGCCGTTGCGACAAAAAAGTCCGGGACATCCCGAGCCAAAAAAAGCGTGAAACCTTCCGTGCCGAAACGAACTGCTGTGGTTGCTGCAAAGGCGAAGAAGAAAACAGGAGGACGAGGGGCGATGGCAGAACCGATGGCATATTCGTTGGCTGACCTCAAGGCTTTTAAGGAGATGATTCTTAGCAAGAGGAAAGAGACACTGGAAGAGCTGGATACGCTGAAGGAAAGCATGATGGATGTAACCACGGGCGAATACGTCAGCGAAAGCTCGAACTACTCCCTGCATATGGAGCAGGGGACCGACGCAATGGAGCGGGAAAAGACGTTTCTCTTTGCCGCAAGAAGCAGCAAGTATGTGAACCAGCTTGATGATGCGCTGGCGCGGATTGAGGCAAAGACGTATGGTCAATGCCGTGTCTGCGGACTTCTGGTTCCGAAAGCACGGCTGGAAGCCGTACCCACGGCACAGACTTGCGCTGAATACAAGAACACCGGCACGCCCTGCGAGCGTGGGAAACTGGCAATGGCCAATGCCAAAGGAGCATAGCGCGTGCGCGTGCTTCTGGTCTCGACGGTGATTGTCCTGTGCGATCAGGTGACCAAACTCCTTGTGAAGGGGTTGAGCGTCCCGTGGCTCGGCATCGCCTGGAAAGGAATGCCATACGGTGCAAGCAAGCCTGTGCTGGGTAATTTCCTCCGGTTGACATACATTGAGAATCCCGGCATGGCATTCGGCATCGACGTCGGCGGGAAGCCGCTGTTTGCGGCCTTCTCGGTCGTTGCCGCCATCGCAATTGTCTGGATTCTCTTCCGCATGCGGCATGAAGGCCTCGGGTTCAGAATCGCATTGGCAATGATCCTCGGCGGTGCAGTGGGGAACCTCATCGACCGCGTCTTCTATGGCACGATGTTCGAAGGCACACCACTGTTCTTTGGCAAAGTCGTCGATTTCATCGATGTGGATTTCTTCAAGATCAACTTGTTGGGTTACCACTTTTCACGGTGGCCGGTGTTTAACATCGCCGATTCCTGTGTCACCATCGGAGTCATCCTCCTTCTGATTTTTCACCGTTCCGTTGCACCGTCACGAGAGGCATTGACTGACTCGGCGGCTGGGTCAACCAGGACCGAAGAGTAATTCCATTCTCCGCAGTCGATGCGTACCTTCCATGCCATACGAGTTCGACATCGTTGTCCCACCCGGCAAGCGAAAAGAGCGGCTCGATAAGTATCTTGTCAATCACGTCGAGAATGCCACGCGTTCCAAAGTGCAGCAGGCAATTCGTGACGGAACCGTGCTCGTCGATGGCAAAACTGCGCGTCCAAGCCACCAGGTCGCGCCGGGCGAGACCATCCACATCACCCTTCCGCGGCCTCCGCCCCAAAGGGCAGAGCCGGAACAAATCCCCCTCGATATCCTCTTCGAGGATGATTCCCTGATCGTTGTCAATAAGTCCGCCGGTATGGTCACACATCCCGCCTTTGGCAACTATTCAGGGACACTCGTCAATGCGCTACTCTACCATTGCAATGTTCTTTCAACATCTACGGATGCTCTCCGCCCCGGCATTGTCCACAGGCTCGACAAGGACACATCAGGACTGATGGTTGTGGCCAAGACCGATACCGCTCACGCAAAACTTGCCCGACAGTTTTCACAGCGGACGATCACCAGGGAATATCACGCAATTGTGTGGGGAAGATTCAGCAAGCCTTCAGGAATGATCGAGACCACGCTGGGACGAAGCAAGTCTGATAGGAAAAAGATGGCGGTCGTCAAAGACGGCAAACTTGCCGTGACGGAATTCACTGTTCTGCAGGAGTATCCATACCTTACTCTCGTCCGACTCAAGCTCCATACGGGGCGCACACATCAAATTCGCGTCCATCTTTCCCATATCAATCATCCGGTGTTCGGTGACCCGACCTACAATGGCCGTCACATCAGCTCAGGCCCGGGGACTCCATCGCAAAAGACCGAGGTAAAGCAACTCCTTGAGATCATTTCCCGTCAGGCACTCCATGCCAAGACCATTGGGTTCATCCACCCTGTGACCGGCAAGCAGATGTTCTTTGACTCGCCTTTGCCGGGAGACATGGAGGAGGTGCTCCTTATCCTTGAGAAGCAGGAGGCCTGACTCTTTGCGCTGGAGGCAAAGAAACATCCTGTGCTTGGTTTTTTTTGGTTTTTTCCCCATTCTAGTTGAAGCGGAGATTTGTGACATAGAACACCCCTTTTCTTGTGTTACCCGTGTACCTTGAATGGTAATCCTTTGCGCTTCCGCGTCATTGACTCGCACAGTACCATCGAAAACAAACCAGTAGTATGGAGGATGAATGGATACCTTTAAGCGGATCCCTGGTCTCATAGCGATCATCATGCTTGTCGCGCTCGTTCTCCTGGGGGTCTCCACCGTTTCGGCCCAAAGCGATATGGAAAAAGTCGTTAAACAATTTACCGACCAGTCTGTTATAGGCTATATCCAGCCTATTGCAGACATGTTTGGGGCGAACATGAATTCGGGCTATTTCCATACCGCGGCGATTGAGCAGTCGGGTTTCCATCTGTCTTTCGATATGATCGGCATGGCCACAATGCTAAGCGACGGGCAAAAAGGCTATACGGCAACAGCGCCTCCCGGGTTCAACCCCGCGACATTCCAGACAGCGACGATGTTTGGCGGCAAAGGGGCGGTTGTAACCGACGCCGCAACGGGATTGTCCTATCGCGGCTCCGATGGTGTTTTTAACACACAGGTTTTTCCTCTTGCTGTTCCGCAACTGACTCTTGGAAACCTGTACGGCACCCAGGTGCTGATCCGGTATATCCCCATCCCAAAGATGGACAATTTTCCCAATGTGACACTCTGGGGCATCGGTGCACGGCACTCCATCAGTCAGTATCTTCCGGATGTGCCGGTGGATCTTGCCGCGGGCATTTTTTATAGCAGCTTCACGGTGGGAGATTTCATCAATTACAAAGGGCTCGCCATCAATGGCGAAGCAAGCATGAGCTGGTCCATCCTGACAGTGTACAGCGGATTGCAATGGGAGAAGAGCTCAATGGACCTTTCGTACGTTTCTCAGGATGTGTCCCATACTTCAGTATCGGTTACCATGGACGGGGCAAATACCTTCCGGTTTATTCTCGGGGTTGGCCTCGGCCTCGGACCGCTTAAGATTTTTGGCGATGCCAATTTCGGTTCTATGACAACATTCTCTGCAGGTTTTGGATTTGGAGGGTGATAACCACCGGAGTCTAACATCTTTTCAAGGAGCACGCGTATGAAGACGATGAGTATTCTTCTGGTGGGACTGATGGCAGTTCTGGGAACCACCGGGTTCAATTGCATTAATGATGGGTTTCTTGTCTCCGTGAATCTTCCCGTCTCTGCGGAATTTGCGATCAACGGCGGCGGAAATACGATTGTCGCTACACAAGGTCAGGTCGTGGATGTCCAGCTCAGCTCCCAGATAGACCAGGGTTACGTGGGAAAAATGAAGGCTGTTCGCATGTACGACATTCGTTTGACAACCATTGGGACCTATTCCGGGGCAATTACTGGAACGCTGGTCATCATGCCTAAGAATGGTGCATCATTTACGCTGGCCGACATCAATGGGAATTGGGCAGATTTCAATGCTGGCAAGTCAGTGTTCCAGAATCAGCAGGCAATTCAAATCCACAAGCCTGTTCTGATAACGGTTCAAAATCTCCAGAATCTTCTGAATCAATTCATTACCAACAATGCTCTTGTGGTGACTCTGGGGGCTAATGGTACTTCCAGTTCGACTCTTCCGCAAGGGTTGAGACTCCGTATCGAAGTCCTTGCGCAGGTTGATGTTGATCTTTCTTCGAACGACAATAATAACAACGGCAACAACAATAACGTCAACCATTAGCATCTGCTGCTGCATGGTCTTCATGGAAGCCTTCGCGCCCATCTGGCGCGAAGGCTTCGTCATTTGTGTACATCGATCCCCTCAGTAGATCGGGGCTCTGCTCATTTCATGGTTTCTTCTTACTGTATACTTCATACTGTTTACTCGCAGTGCAATCTCACCTCCACACTCTACCTGCTACCTGCTTGATACTACCTGCGCCTAGCCTTCCCTCTCCGCTTGCGTCCTCCTGGCATCTTTCGTACATTTTTACATGGAAGAGAAGGGGAAGCCCAATCTTATTGGGATGACAATGGCCGAATTGGCCGATTTTGTGGAGAGAATTGGGCAACCCCGTTATCGTTCTCAGCAGATCTTTGAATGGCTTTATGCCCGCGGTGCTGAAGATATTGATGCAATGACCAACCTCGGGAAGGCTTTTCGGGCGCAGTTGAAACTCGCGTCCAATCTCGAAAGCCTTGAGCTTGCCAGGGAACAGGGTTCGTCGCTTGATGGGACGAAGAAGTATCTCTTCAGACTCCGGGACGGACTTCATGTAGAAAGCGTCCTTATCCCGTCCGCCCCTTCCTCTGCCGTTGACGACGAGGAGGCCGACGAAGCTCAACCAACTGGGCGCCTCACGTTGTGTGTGTCGACACAGGTGGGTTGTCCGCTCGATTGTGCGTTCTGTGCAACAGGAACGATGGGGTTCAGCCGCAATCTGAGCGTGGCGGAAATACTCGGACAAGTACTCAGCATCCGACGGCGGAACGGCAATACGCTGACCAATCTGGTGTTCATGGGAATGGGCGAGCCACTCCTGAATTACGACAAGGTCATGACGGCTGCGGAAATTCTCTCGACGGGTGTTGGGATCGCAGCGAAACGAATTACGGTGTCAACTGCAGGGCGGCCCGACCGCATCCGCCAGATGGCGGACGAAAAACGGCGGGTAAAACTGGCGATATCACTCCACAGTGCCGTGGACGTAACGCGATCGAAGCTCATGCCAATCAACAGGAAGTTCTCATTGCAAGAACTTGGCGACGCGATCGAGTACTATTATCGGGCCACGCGACAACGGATAACCTATGAAGTGATATTCTTTGAAGGGGTCAATGACACCGAACGGGAGCTCAAGGCTCTGATCAAATTCG
>PMNP01000322.1:0-4482 GCA_003161755.1 Ignavibacteriota bacterium
CCCCCCGCTCCAAAATCGGTGATGAATCATTCTAAAGGCCTTCAGATTTAGCACGCATAGCAGAGAGGAAGACAGCAGTAGACAGTAAGAAGTAGACAGTACACAGAAAGCATATCAATGGTTTCTGCTTACTGTATGCTGTTTACTTCTTACTCTTTGCCGTTTCTCCGAAGGCATAGGCCTCCTAGCTAGCCCGATGGATCTAATCCCTTTTTAATCCTCTTAGGTGATTTCCCCGGAACACCCTTTCTTGTACCTTTAATAGCACGTTCCTCCGTGGCCTCTGGGGCATCCCCGTTGTTCTACTGACAGGTATGCTGAAACTCATAGCCGTGTTTGCGTGATCGAGTGCTTCCGCAGACTGTAGTGATACTTCCTGGGTTTAAGAAGCAAAAGCCACGCTCATGGCGTAAGGTGAATCGAGGAAAGCATGCCGAACACCAATCTTCCAACGAGAGACGACCCACAACGAGTTCTTCCAGGCGAGGATGCGGTATACCTTGGCTGGCAAGATACCTATCACGGAGAACTTTTTCCTCTTTACACCGTTGTCAAGGCAGATCACCCGCTGTTGCATTCGACAGTGAGTGATACCACTCTGCGCAAAATGCATCTTCAAGTCCCGCGGACGCCTTCCCCGTATCCTGATCCAGGAACAACGCCTTGGCATGATTTGGGTACCGAGCTGGACCATCCTTCGACGNNCATACGCGAAGACGAAGCGATCTATGAGACCGCAGGAGTTCTCGGCCGGGGTGAACATGTCTGGCTTCTGGCAAAGCTACCGGGATATTTAAGAGTTCACGGCAACGATATTGTCAGCAAGTATCTCATGCTCACGAACTGCCATGATGGGAGTTCAACTGTGCGCGTGAAAATTTCTCCCATTCGTCTCGTGTGCAACAATACCCTCACCTCGGCATTGCAGGGAACCGGGGAGTTCCTGATTCATCATACGGACAATGAAGAGAAGAATATCGCTCAAGCACGCGAATTGCTCCACATGGCGCATTCCGTTTTTGAGCAACTGGAGGTAACATTCAACCGGATGGCGCTCAAGACCATCACGGAAAGAGAACTGCTCGANNGCTTACAGTGCATGAATCCGGGCGGGGTTCAGATCTCGCGCGCGGCACCTTGTGGGGAGCATTCAACAGCGTCACCGAATACACCGATCATCTGATGGTTGATGTCGATCCCGCGAAACGTTTGGAATCCATCTGGTTTGGCTATGGGGAACAGTTGAAGCTGAAGGCATTTCATTTGGCCGAAAGCATGACGCTCTAGCCAGCCAAGTGATCCGGTCAACACCTTAACCTAAGGGGGCATCCTCCCACACCTCAGTTTCTTACCCTCCCTCCCCAGGAGTTTATCGCATCAGAAGTTTCCATCTCCTTTTTCACGCAGTACATGCTATTGTTGAAGGGAGTTCCCGGGCGTGTCGCCGGGTCTGTAAATTTCCACGGTCTTGCTTATGTGATGATCTGCCGTGGCGTTTCTTACTCAGTGGTCGGCACAGTGTCGCCCCAAAGGACGAGAGACGATGAAGTCAAAAAAGGCGGCTAACACCTCGCTGAAAGTCCTGAGGCTTTCGGACTCGCCTCGCGATACCAGGATCATACGAAAGGTGCTGTTGGGAGAGGGATACGATCTGAGTATGGACTGTACTGCGCAGAAGATGGAGTTTGCCTCCTTGCTTCGCACAGGCAAGTATGATGTCATCATCAGCGACTTCAAGTTAACAGGGTGTGACGCATTCGAAGCCCTGCAGTTGGTTGCAGAGAATGCCCCGGGCGTTTCGTTCATTTGCGTTTCCGGACCAGTCGGAGATCACGCAGATGTGACACTCAAGCAGCAGGGCGCAGTCGATGTCATTGCAAGGGATTTTGCGGCAACCCTCCCATCAGCCATAACGCGGGCACTTACACGGGGAAAGAACGGGCAGCAGGTCAAGGAATCGTTGTATGTCGACGAAAGGCTCTACCATGCCTTGCTCACATCCTTGCCGGACGCCGTCTACATCGAGGTCGGCGACCGCATCACACTCGTCAACCCGGCTCTTTGCCAACTGCTCGATATCGACGATCCTCTTGGGTTGATTGGGAAGTCGGTGTATACGATTGTTCATCCCGACTACCATGAGAAGGTGCGTGAGCGTTTGAATTTGGTCCTTGCCGGGCATTCTGCGCCTCCCCTCGAGGAGAAATTCCTGCGGCACGATGGCACGGTGGTTGATGTGGACGTGCATTCTTATCCTGTCGACTGGCATGGGTCCCGCGGCGTGCTTGTCACCGNNGCAAGCAGACGGATGAGGCAATCATCGCCTCGGAACTGCGTTACCGCCGCCTTTTCGAAGCTGCAAGAGACGGCATTGTGATGATCGAAGGTGAGACCGGCAAGATTGTCGATGTAAATCTCACGGCAACGAAGATGCTTGGCTACTCGCGGAGTCATCTTCTCGGGTTAACCGTGTGGGAGTTGGGTTTTTTGAACGAGATGTTTGACAACAAGAAGGACTTTCTGAAACTGCAGCAAGCTGGTTACATTCAGTATCAGGACCGCGTCTTGGAGTGCGCCGATGGCCGGCATTTTGATGTAGACATTATCGGTACCATGTACGAAGAGAACCATCGAATCGTCATCCTGTGCAATATTCGCGATATCACGGAACGCAAGCGGGAGCAGGAGGCGGTTCGGGAATCCGAAGGGCGCTTTCGAATGGTGTTCGAAAATGCGTTTGACGGCATCAGCATTTACAGCGAGGATCCCGATCCCCGGAAACGCAGACTCGTCGAGTGCAATACTCGGTACGCGTCCATGGCGGGACGAACTCGCGAAGAACTGCTCCAACACGGAACAACACTTGGATTCCAAATACCGCTCGGAGACACTTCAAACACCACGCGTTTGAAATCCCTCGCCACCGAAACGGCATACTCGGGTTTCTTCTCGTGGATTCGACCGGACGGAAAGGAAAATGTCAATGAGTAT
Organism: Ignavibacteriota bacterium; assembly: GCA_003161755.1. Next base: position 2,992 of record PMNP01000322.1, read on the forward strand.
GTGGGCATGCCGATCACGTGGCAGGGAAAGTCATACACTATTGGCATTGACCGCGACATAACAGAACGGAAGAAATCCGAGGAATTGAGGCGGCTGCTCACGACGGCTCTCGAATCAACGGCGAACGGCGTTGCCATCAGTGACATCAAGGGAAACATCCTCTGGGTAAACAAGGCCTTTACGAAAATGACAGGCTATCCTCCGGCAGAGGTGCTGGGACAAAACCTGAGAATTCTCAAATCCGGGAAGCAAGACGGTTCCTTCTACAAAGCCCTTTGGGATACCATATCTGAGGGAAAAGTATGGAATGGTGAACTTGTCAATAGAAAGAAGAACGGCGGTATGTATGCAGAGGAGATGACAATTACTCCTTTGATGGATCGGAACGGCGAGATAACGAACTATATTGCTATCAAACAGGACATCACGAAACGCAAGTACGACGAACGGACGCTCAAATTCATGGCACAGACGATCACTTCGATGCAAGACTGTGTCGCGATTACCGATCTCGATGGCCGGATACTCTTCACCAATAACGCCTTCCAAGTGAACTATGGATACACTAATGAAGATTTGCTGGGAAAAAATGTCTCCATGCTGAGAGCGCACCATACTCTGACGGCAATGAGAAACCAGATCCATCACGATACCCGGGGCGGGGGATGGCATGGCGAGATACTGGATCGGAGGAAGGATGGAACTGATCTTCCTGTTGAGCTCTGGACTTCGATGGTAAGTGATGAGTCAGGAACTCCAGTGGCGATGCTCTCAATTACGCGGAACATTGCAGACCGCCAACTGGCAAAGGACAACCTCAGAAAGAGTGAGGAACAGTTCCGTTTGATCGCCGATAATGTCGGAGACATGATCGCGGTTCTGGATCCGGACGGTCGGCGGATTTACAACAGCCCTTCATACGCGAGTATTCTGGGAAACGCGGAGCTTCTGAAGGGTACGGATAGTTTTCAGGATGTTCGCCCCGAAGACAGGGACATGGTAAAGAATGTGTTTCAAGAAACAGTCACGACCGGCGTCGGACGCCGGATTGAATACCGTCTCTCACACAAAGACGGCTCTGTGCGCACCATTGATTCAAAAGGGAGCGTAATCAAAGACGGTCAAGGCAGGGTTTCCCAGGTCATCGTAGTTTCCCGTGATGTGACCGAGGAACGGAAGCTGGCAGCACAGTTCCTGCGGGCGCAGCGCCTGGAAAGTATCGGCACGCTGGCCAGCGGCATCGCTCACGATTTCAACAANNGACATCGTCAAGCAGGTGCTGGCATTTGGACGCGGCATCGAAGGGAAACGCGTTCTCGTTCAACTCAAACATGTCGTCAACGACGTGGTGAAGATTGCCGGCGAGACGTTTTCAAAAGCAATAGAAATCAATTCAGATATGCCACGTGATCTGTGGACAGTCCTGGCCGATCCTACACAAATGCACCAGGTAGTCCTGAACATGGTGGTGAACGCCCGGGATGCCATGCC
>PMNP01000322.1:4505-12361 GCA_003161755.1 Ignavibacteriota bacterium
TCAAGCCACAATGGGTTCATCGATCTACACAGTGAACTGGGGAAAGGGACGACCTTTAATGTCTATATCCCCGCAACCGGAACAGCTGCAGTTGCAACAGCGGCAAACGTGTCAGCGGTTTCCCCAAAGGGCAATGGCGAACTGATCCTTGTTATCGATGATGAAGAGGCAATCCGGACCGTTGCGGTACAAACCCTTAAAGCCAACGGCTACAAAGTCGTTGCTGCATGCAACGGCGCGGAGGGAGTTGCTGTTTTCGCCAATCACAAAGCAACGATCACACTTGTGATTACTGACATGATGATGCCGGTCATGGATGGCCCTGCAACAATTCTCGAGTTGCGCAAAATAGATCCGAATGTGAAGGTCATTGCATCCAGCGGACTGACCGCGAAGGAGCATGCTGCAACTCCGCCGGGTTTCAACGTCGCGGCATTCCTGACAAAACCCTATGGAGCGAAGGTGCTGCTCAAGATTGTGTCGGAGGTTCTAGGATAAGTCCTGCCTCTATGGGACACGAACATCCAGCAATGGCAACGCTCGTGCCGCGGTCATTCCTTCCATTCATCGTAACCCCAACCAACCAGAACATCTGAGTTCAGAGCGCCGAGAGAAGTCGGCGTTCTGTTATCCAAGCCGACAGCCTGATCCAAGGAATCGCTCTCTCACAATGTAGTTAGCTACTTTTTCAACCCTTTAGCCGATTGGTTGTTGAGCATCGCATCAGTAGAATTGGTGTAAGGGGAACATGAAGAGTGTAAGTTTTCGAACACCAAAAAGCGGAGGTTTCGATGAACAAGGTAACCATGGCAGCGCTGACCGGGAGCGTGTTGCTCGCGGCAGCGATTGCGGGTTGCGCAAGCAGCCCCGCAGTCAACAACGAGGCTTCAACATCGGCAATCCGTGCCGCTGAGGAAGTTGGCGCGTCCAGCGTCCCCAGCGCGTCCCTCTATTTGCAGCTTGCAAAGGAGGAGTTGGAGAAAGCCAAGGGACTGGCAACAAAGGGCGACAAAGAACAGTCAGAATCCATGCTGACACGGTCGCAGGCAGATGGCGAATTGGCCGTGGCTCTCTCCCGCAGTGACGCAGACAAAACAGAGGCCACTCAGGCAGTTGAACGGGTGCAAAAGCTCCGACAGGACAATCAACTACCGCAGGAAAGGAAATAACTCATGAAGCTCATATCATCTCTCACCATCATTGCCTGCGCAGCGCTGCTCGCCAGTTGCGCCGCAACTCTCCCTCCGCCAGAGCTCATCAATGCACGCCAGGCTTTCCAGCATGCAAGCGCGGGACAGGCATCGCAGCTTGTACCGNNCGCAAGAAGCGCTTGCTGCCGCCGAGAAGTCGTTCCAGGATAAGCCGAAATCGTTCCAGACCCGGGATCTTGCCTATGTTGCGGATCGCAAGGCCAAGATGGCTGAAGCACTCGCTGTCACGGCGGCGGAGAACGCAACCACGGCCAAGGCCAATAAAGAGTTCCAGACAGGCCAGACAGAAATCGTAAAGAACGCGAAGGAAGACCTTGCCGTCCAGGCGGGTTTGCTTGCGAACGAGCAAAAAGCACGCATCGACGCTGATAAAAGGGCGGCAGATGCAGATTCTGCTCTCGCCAAACTTGCAGCAGTGAAGGAAGAAACTCGCGGTCTCGTGATTACGCTTTCAGGGAGCGTCCTATTCGCTTCGGACAAATCCACACTCCTGCCGGCCGCACAGAACAGGCTGAACCAGGTGACCGAGGCACTTATGCAAACGAAAGAACGATCACTTACTGTGGAAGGTCATACCGACTCGCGGGGTTCGTCCAGCCATAACCAGACATTATCGCAGCAACGTGCGGACGCGGTACGCTCCTATATCATCTCGCGCGGCTACCCGGGTGATTTGATTGAGGCACACGGCATAGGAATGGACAGACCTGTAGCGGACAATTCCAGCGCCGAAGGGCGGGCGAACAATCGACGAGTAGAAATTATTGTTGCACATGCAACGAAATAGAGGCATGACCGAAAACCCCACAATTGTCGATACCCAAAAGATAATGGACAAATGGCGCGGGTTTTCGGTTCACCTCTTGTTCTTGAAACACCAATTCATGCGGGGCACAGGGACCCGGAGTTACTCCGGGTCTCTCATTTGAGGGGAATTAACTACTCTTTCAACCCTTCGGCCGATTCCCTTCGATGCCAATCATTGGCATACTGTGACATACTGCTTCATGCCCATGATCGGTAAAGACACCCCCGTACAAGAGCCGCAAATGGAGATTCTGACTGACTATCTGAGACGAAAGGAACTTATCCAATGAGCTGGGATCGAGTGGAAGGACAATGGAAGCAACAACGCGGGAAGGCTATGAGCCATTGGGGAAAGATAATGAACNNCTTGCAGCAATAGCCGGCAAGTATGAGGAGCTGGTGGGAAAACTTCAGGAGAGATACGGGATAGCCAAAGAAGAAGCCAGTGGCCAGGTCAACGACTTTAAGAAGACCGTCGAGCAGCTCAAGAAATCCAACGGCAAGTTGGTTCAAATGCAAAAGCAACTGCATAGCAAACAGCAGGCTGGAAGAAAGAGCGTGCGAGCGCGAAAGCTGTCACGCAAGACAGCCCGAACTAAGAAGGTGAAATGATTTTGAGTGAGAAGCCAGCGGAGGTATTGTGGCTGCAAGGGTATTGCTCATTGACGAAGACAAGGAACGAAGAGCAGCTGTTGGGCTGATCTTAACTTCAGGCAACTATTCGGTCGTTGAAGCAGCAGGTGCTGAACGCACCCTTTTCCTTCTCGCCAATGAACGGTTTGACTTGATCTTGCTCAACATTACGCCGCCTGACAGAAACGGCTTCCGGGTCCTTGAGTTTCTGAAGGAGAATCATCTCTCCACCAAGGTCATTGTGTTGACGGGAATAGCCAAGAGCGAAACGAATGTCAGAAATGCAGTTTCTGGCGCGCGAGAGTATATCTCAAGACNNGAACTTCGTGGAGCACGCCCTTTCCGGCCAATCTCAGGGAAATCTCAAGCTTCAGATCGTCAAAGGCGGGGATCTCATAAAAAGCACACCTTCCGGAGTGCTTGACTTGAAGGCAAGTGTCAAGGGGCTCGCACAAATTGCTGAGATCGGCGCTGAGCTTCGGGGCTACAACGTCCTCATCGATCTTCGCGATGCGAACTCCACGTTGTCGACGTCTGACATTTTCGAGCTTGCAAACAACCTGGTTGAGTACGGAGACACTTTTCGCAGGAAAACAGCCCTGCTTGGCCGGGAGAACAAGGAAAACGATCAGTCGGCCTTCTTCGAGAATGTCGCCCACAATCGGGGCTTTAATGTCAAGGGATTTACGGAATTTGAAGACGCCATCACCTGGCTTTCGAGCACTACTCCTCTGGGCGAGGACCAGGCGTATGAATATTCTCCTTCCCAACGGTAGAATCATTGTTCCGACAACTATGGCATTGCTCGGAGTGGACCGTCTCTCCATTGGATGAGACATTGCCGAGCTGACATCCGAACACAGAAGGTTACGTTCACGATACGGAGAAGGTCACTGCTATGGGAAGATATGAGAAGTTTTGCTTGGAGGTGGTTCTCTGCTGCTCCCTTATGCTAGTGACCGGCTGCGCGTCATCCGAACTCGTTAACATCTGGAGCGATTCTTCCTATCACTCTCCGTCACTCACCAAGATACTTGTCATTTCCGTTGGCAAGAACCCTGTGCAGCGCCGCATCTGGGAAGATGCCTTCAGTGCTGAACTCTCAACTCATCACGTCTCGGCAACTCCTTCGTATCGACTGTTCCCGGACGCACTGCCCGACACCAATCAGGTTGTTCAGATCGTGCAGTCAAACAACTACGACGGAGTCCTGGTCAACCGTCGGCTTCCTTCGGAAACGACAACAGAGTACATGCAAGGATATTCGACAAGAGAGCAGGACATGCGCTTTGATCGTCACGATGACAGATTTGTGACGTACTTTCGAGATATCGAGCATGCAGGATACGTTGATTCAGAGAAAGTTGACATTCGCGCATTTGACGTGTGGGCGACCGCAAACGATGGGCAAATGATTTGGAGCGCGACAAGCAGGACTCCTGAACCGAATACGGCGCAGAATGTGCGGCCTGAGATCGTCCAGCTCGTCCTGTCAGAATTGACAAGGCAGGGAATCATCGCTGCAGCGAAGTAGTGGTCTCGCTATGAGAGTCCGTCTATCCAGCATACATCATGGGCGTTTTCCAACAGGAAGGTATCAGCATGAAAACGGCAAGTGAAACCATTCTTACACTTGGTGCGTTTTTGCTCCTCTATTCGTGTTATACATATGTTGCCGCGAAGATCATGGTCGGGGAATTCGATATCTCATTGATCGAACATACTATGAGCGTGCAACCCTCTATCGGAATTGGAGTACTGATCGTTGGCGCGGCTCTCTTCGCGCTTGACAAGAAGAAATCATTGACGGACTGATCGCCGGCAGGAAAGGGGTGCCTTGTGTTCACCGAAAAGGAAATGGCAAATTATGTCCGTGGGCCGGAACGCCTTCCCGAGAAGAAGCACTTTAGCGTGAATGAGGCGAGACACGTCGGCGACCAACTGGCAATACGCTGGGACGCCTTTGGCGTTGAGGAATTCGCCCTGGGTCTCAACGTTGAGCTCGAACATGGCACCAGGAATCCCGAAACAGATGTGACACATGACGACCCGTTGATCACAGGTAAGATCGCGCTGGCTCATCTCAATGAAATCCCCGACTACTATACGCGTTTACGCCAGATGGAGAACAGTGCAAAGCGGGGGAAAAGCATCCTCATGAGAGGAGTTCTGTAAGAATTGACTGCAACGAAACGGAACACACTTCTTATCGTGCTGTATTTTTGTGTCTTTGCCGTGATGTTTGCCCTGGAAGCACGGCAGGGCGTCAGCGTATCGTCGCACGTTGTCCCACACGTTCAGGTTCAATAATTAGTTGACCGAAGATTGAGCATGAAGCGCGCTCTGTATTACCCCTGGCGCTTATCGAAAAGGGAAAGCACCCAACACTCTGTTGGGAATACTTTCATTACGAAGGAGTACCTGATTGAAAACAGTTTCTCTTTGTATCCTCTTATGTTGCCTTATCGCGGTTGCTCAGCGTTCTCTTGCCCAAGACCGGGGTTTTGGACTTGGCGTGATTCTCGGTGAGCCAACAGGAATAAGCGCAAAATACTGGACATCACCGATGAATGCGTTCGATTTCGGTCTCGGCTGGTCGATTGGTGGAGATCGGATTGGGAAATACAACGGAACGTACGATGGACGGAGCCGCGTCCATGTGCACATGGACTATCTCTGGCACGCGTTTGACGCCATCCGTTCCTCTGAACGATTTCCGTTGTACTACGGCATTGGCGGCCGCATCAATAGCGGTGGCGGATATGACGGCTCCGTGGCAGTTCGCGGTGTGTTTGGCATCGCGTGGCTGCCGCACAATACCCCCATGGACGTCTTCCTGGAGCTTGTTCCTTCGCTCCAGCTTACATCCTCGACGGGCTTCGGCCTGGATGCGGGAGTCGGTGCGCGATATTACTTTTGAGGTTCATACTCAGTTGCCACTCAGCTGCAGATACGCTGGGGCTTCAAACAAAAAGTGTCCATTGAACGATACCACAGGTAAACAGGAGAAACAGATGACGGTCCATAAAAACGAGAAACAGAAAGCATTTGAACAGCAGGCGATTGTCCATACCGATATGTTATTCCGTTTTGGCATGAGCCTGACGCGGAACGTTTCAGATGCCGATGATCTTGTTCAGGAGACGTTTCTCAAAGCATACCGGTTTTGGGACAGTTTCGAACAAGGGACGAACCTGCGTGCATGGCTCTGCCGTATCATGAAAAACACGTTCATCAATACGCACAGAAAGAACCAGCGAGAGCCGGAAATGGTGGAATATTTTGAGGTGACGGCCAGGACATCGGCACATCATGATTCCGCGCCCGAAAATAACCTGCAGGATACGGTCTTCAATAACGTTCTCGATGATGTTGTGTTGAAGGCAATGTCGGTCCTGCGGGGGGATTTTCGCACAATTCTCATTCTTTCTGATATCGAGAAGATGACCTATGAGGAAATCGCCCACTTCGTTGGATGTCCCCTTGGCACCGTCCGATCGCGTCTTCATCGCAGCAGGAAAATCCTCCATTCAAAGCTGTATGACTATGCGAAAGACCGTGGGTATGTCGGTCCGACCGGTAACGCCATGGAAAGCCTGCCATTGGTGCTGGAGGGATGACGTTGACGGAACACCATCGCAAATTGGGAGCGCCGGCAGTGCGCAAAGGATTTTCATTTTGGAAGGTCCTCATCTATACTGTTCTGTCGTTCGCCACGATGATCCTCGTTGCGGCGGTCGTCCTCGTTGTTTTCACGGATTCCATTGTTAATACCTATTTCAACGGTACCATCACGCAGTCTCTTGAGAAAGCATTTCCCGCGTATGTTTTTCGGATAGGCACAGTTCATTGCGGGATTTGGGAGAATCGTATAGAATGTGCCTCCATTCATGTGGAGGCGATAGATTCCACAATGAGGTGTGCTGTTACGGGGCTTTCCATTGGCGGGGTGGGATGGCTGCACCTTCTCCTGGGCAACGGTTCTGTATCCAGCGCCCTCGGTCGTGCCACCATAGAGTCCGACACCATCGTTGTTATGTTTCCTGTCTCACAATATGAGCTTCGGGTTGAACGACTGAATGTATCCGTACCCGATTCGCAGATTGCAGTCGAAGGCTTCACCCTTCATCCTTCAGGCGATGATGAGGATTTCTTTGCTATCAGCGACTTCCGAAGGACAAGATTCCGGATAAATGTTCCCCGCATCAGGCTTATGGGTTTGGCGTGTCTCGATCTGCTTCAGGGACAAAGATATTCTGCCAGCGCTGTTCAAATCCGTGACGTATTCCTTGACGTTCTGATCAACAAAGAAAAACCCTCTGCCAAGGACACTCTCAGTCCCCCCATGCCGAATGAGATTCTTTTGTCTCTGAACACATTTCTCAAGATTGATAGTGTGATGATTGAGAATGGCAATCTTCGCTATGGCGAGAGGTTTGCCCTCGGGGCAAAGGCGGCGATAATAACATTTGACGGCATGCGCGTGGTAGCAAGAGGCATTACCAATCAGCGTGCCCCCAGCAATATGCTGTCCATTGAATCCAACGGGATATTCATGAACACGGGCGCAATGAACTTGCGCATGGCAATTCCCCTTGCATCGCCTGAATTTTCGCTCCAATGCGATGGTTCTACGGGCAGAATGGATCTGAGATCGATTAATAGCTTTATTGAGATATCCGACCATATGCGCATAACAGCAGGTGTTCTTCAGGAGTCTACGTTTAAGATCAACGTCGCATCGNNCGGGGCCGTACGGGCCGTGTACAACGGCCTGACCCTGGCCGCCCTCAGCAAACGTACGGGAAGCGCGAATGGTTTGTCCGATCGCCTCGTTTCATTCATCGCCAATACCTTCAAGATTCGCCAATCGAACAAGCCCGACAAATCCGGCTCGCTCACAATCGGCAAGGTGAACTATCAACGGAAACACGATGACCCGTTTTTTGGCTTTACCTGGTTTGCACTTCGCAGCGGATTAAAGGATCTTGTAGGATTCTGAATACACAGACCTTCCAGAGAAATTTCAGGAAAAGAACATGATAAGTGATCCAGCCAGCCAGGAGCACCGCTCGATTCTCCGTGGCATTGCGCGCCGTGCGATGATTGAGCACAAGCTCATCCCGGATTTCCCGGCTCCGGCGCTTGCGGAACTTGCTGCAATGGACGGAGCTGCTCCTCGCGCCGAGGGTTCGATGAGTGACC
>PMNP01000295.1 GCA_003161755.1 Ignavibacteriota bacterium
CACTTTTGAGCGAATCACAGCACACCTTTCACATCCCTGTCATGGGTACTGGCCATTCAATCGACACGCCGATTCGCGTGGCTCACTTGGGAATATCCTCCGTTATCTCGATCATCGACGATGTCCTTATTGAAAAAGTCAGGGAATACTATTCCCGCAAATTTGGACTGCCATACGAAAAGATCTATCGATTTGATTCTGATGCACGAGCACGAAGAATTACCGGGTACCTCGAAACTGTACAGAAGATCGTGCACCAGAAGATGGAAGAAGTAAGACGGCTTCCGTATTTCCAGCGCAACGAAAAACAGACATATTTCGAGCTGCTGCCAAATGACAGTCCGTTGAAAGTCGATTATCTTCGCATGTTAACAATGCCTGCCGGACAGGAGCGTGAAGCTCTGGAAGGGTCACTAACGGCAAGAATGCGTCCGGGAGATATTGACGTAAATATCATGACGAAGCTCGACCGGACGAATGTAGACCAGTCGGGTCAGCCATTGAGTGAAGAATTCTCCGACGCGAAGGCAGCCTTGCGCGGCTACGCAAGCAGCAGCCTTCAGTCGGCCGTTGAGTTTTCGGCCGGGCTGAATCAACGGCTGTTCAACTACCTGGCGCAGTTCCGTGATTTCTATCGCACTGAATCAGGCGATCTCAAGAAAAAGATTGTCCTGAAGGTCAGCGATTTCAGATCTGCTGTTGTCCAGGGGAAAATCCTGGCAAAGAAGGGATTGGAAGTTCATGAGTTCCGGATCGAGTCCGGGTTGAATTGCGGCGGCCACGCATTTGCGTCCAACGGATACCTCCTGCCGTCGCTTCTCAAGGAATTCAATGACAAGCGTGATCAGCTGAAAGCGGAATTTCAGCCGCTCATCCAGAAATTTTACACCACGATGGGATGGAAATATCCTGATGCGGCGGCAAACGAACAGCCAATCGTCACAGTCCAGGGAGGCATCGGGACGAGCGGTGAAGATCGGCGGCTTCGTGAACAATTTGGAATGGACCGGACCGGCTGGGGAACCCCGTTCCTGCTTGTCCCCGAAGCGACATGTGTCGATGATGCAACGCGCCGGATCCTCCAGTGTGCGACAGAAGAGGATGTCTATCTCAGCGAAATCTCTCCACTGGGCATTCCGTTCAACAATGTCCATGGAACAGGCTCCGAGCTCGCAACCCGGAAACGGGTGGAGGAGGGAAGAGCTGGATCGTCCTGCCCCAGAGGATTCCTCGTCTCCAATACAGAATTCACTGAGGAACTGATTTGCACGGCATCGACGCAATATCAAACGGCCAAGCTTGCCCAGGTGGAGTCTATGGATGTTTCAAGGCAGGAGAAGGAGCGGCTTGTCGAAGGGGTGGTGGCAAAGGCATGCATCTGTGAGCACCTCGGGAATGGTGCTTTGATTTCGCTTGGGGTTGCAGAGCCGTCAAAGGCGCCGCAGGCCATAAGCCCAGGTCCAAACATTGCCTGGTTTGACCGGTTCTATAGCCTCATCGAGATGGTCGATCATATCTATGGCAGGGGCAAATCACTTGTTCCACCACATCGCCCTCACATGTTTGCACAGGAAATAATCCTGTACGTCGACTATTTCAAAAGGCTCGTTGCAAACTGCACCTACTCACAGCGAGAAGTCTCAACACTGAGGGAATTCAAGGAGAATCTTGAAAAGGGGATGGCCTTCTGTCTCGATCTCGCTGATCAAGAGAGGTATGGCGACGAAAATCTCTCCTCCATTCCCCCTTGCGTGAGAGAGCAGCAGTCGCGCCTGAGAGAGATCGGCATTCTGTTCGAACAAACCGTCGCGGAGATGGCGGCGGAGTCTTTGGTCATCGCGTAACTCAGGGCAAACCTCTGTTGTCGTTTCAACCCGGTCAACCTGTCGTCTATGGTGCGCTGTGCTGACCTCGCAATGGGACGCCGTGTCCTGGCGCTCACTTCAGTGAAAACTCTCTGCTAATGTCATAAGGCCTTGCCCCCCATCACCCCATAGTGTTCCTGCAATCCGTTTATATGATGCCGAACGTGCCCTGCCATGATAAATGCGAGAGCACGAACAGAGATCGGTTTGCTGCTTGCCGTCCCTTGGCGCTTCCATTCGATATCCGTTAGGTGCCCAAAGCACTTGAGATTGGCATTTCTCGTCAGAGTGAACTCCTCGACGAGATCGTTCAGCCGTGAGTCGTTATAGCGTGATTCGGCGACGTACGTGTTCTCATCAAACGCAGGAAGCGGCGCCTGTTCTCCCCGGCCGATGCAAAAGGCCCGATAGCCGAATACCCGCTCACAATCGACAAGATGACCAAATACTTCTCGAATCGTCCACTTATCGGGTGCATACCTAAAGCTCTCATGCTCAAGAGGCACCGCAGACGCCAGCCTGGTAATCTCCCCGATTTGCGTATGCAACACCCAGAGAGCGTCTGGTTCAGGAACCAACGCGACATAGCGGGAAAAATGCGGTGCGTATTCGGCATCAGATGGTCTTGCGGTCATCGCTTTGCAGTCTCCTGAGATTGTAGGAACAGGTCTTCCAATCCCTCCAACGATCATTCCTGATACAGCTTGAACATACGCGAATTTTGATTAGTTTCGGCTGAATCGAATCCGCATGTTATCTCCTGTAGGGAGGAGCGTAGGCAGAGGGACTCCTTACTCACCGAAGGGGTGTTCCGGCTCGCTGTTCTATGCCCTACCAATGTTTGTCTTNNAGTATCGGCTCAATGCACGCGTTCTACCCCGTATTCCTCATCCCTGCCGCAATGCCGTTTACCGTGGAGCGGAGCAGGCCGAGAAGCTTCTGGCGTTCAACTGCAGATTTGCGCGGGTTCCGGTATTCTTTGATGAATCGGACCTGAATAAAACTGATGGGATCAAGATACGCATTGCGCAACAAAAGCGACTGGCGCAAGGGGAGATTACTTTCCAGCAAGACTTTGCCCCGTTTGATTTTGAATATCGCGGCTTGCGTCCTTCCGTATTCATCCTGTATCTGTTTNNTATTGCCATTCGCGCATGTGAGATAAAGACTCCCGACAGCCATATCCGCCTTTTGCAAGACCATCTCCACATTGTCCACCAATGACCTGAAGAAGTACCACGTTCTATACATCGTCTGCAAATCTTTCCAACGAATCTCGCCTGCGTTGATGCTCTGATAGATTGCCGATCCGAATCCATACCAACCGGTAATTGCCTGACGATTCTGTGTCCAGGNNCTCAATGATGTCGATGGGGGAAACGTTGCGAAAGTACTTCCAGAACTCCGGTGTGTGGATGAGTGTGCGGTATGCGTCCAGAGACCGCTGCGCTACTGCGGCAAACAGCGCACGCCTCCTGTCGCGCGCAGCAAGCTCCTTAGGTCGAAGGGGAGTGTTGCTTCCAAAGAGCATCGCTGCCGTCATCACCTCCAGATTATACACTGCTGCCTGGGGCATGAGGTATTTCGTGGAGATCATTTCCCCCTGCTCGGTGATCTTTATCGATCGGCCCAGGGTTTCCCGCGGTTGTGCCAGANNTCCCGGCCGTGGAAGAACGTGAGCACTATCCCGAATTGTGCAGCAAGCCGGTGCAAAGAAATTTGTGCATTGTACAAAGCGAAGGCTGATGAGACGATGCCTCCATCCTTGCTGCTGTCGGAATACCCGATCATGATCTCCTGCGTGTTGTTCCGCAAAGCGAGATGAGACCTGTAGAGGGGTAACGCGAACAGTGCCCGCATAATCTCGCTCGATCGCTCAAGGTCATCGATTGTCTCGAAGAGAGGGACGATGTCTATCTGCGAAGCATGAATCCCGCCATCGCTGACGGAAACCAGGCCGGCCTCCTTGGCAAGAAGAAGCGCACCCAAGACATCGCTGACCTGCTCAGTGGTGGAGATGATATAGGTTCCCATCGACCCCTCATCCGCCGTGGATTTTGCCCACGCGATGACTGCAAATTCTTCAAGCGCTCTCACCGACGACGCTTCTAATGATAGCCGGGGATGATGCAATGGACGGTGATTCGCGATTTCACGAATGAGCAAGTTTTGCTTTTCTGACTCCGTAAGCCTGTCGTACATTCCTTCTACTCCCGTAGCCCGGAGGAGGTCTGCGATGGTTTGCCGCAACACTCGTGAATTCTGGCGCACGTCAAGCCTGGCAAACGCAAATCCGAATGCGTGCACTTTTTGAATCAGGGGGACGAGGTAGAGATCCGCAGCACTTGAAGCCATGTTCCTGACAAGGCTCTCCCGGATACGGTTGAGGTCGGCAATAAAGTCCTTGCCAGTCTGGTAACCTCCGGCTTCGTTCAACTCGGTAAGGCCGAGCTTTGTGTGGAGGATTCTCAACGATAAGCGGTATGCCTCCGATGGTTCAATTCTCGAGGAGTCCCCGCGATTTTGCAGGAGGCGTTTGTTCCTTCCAATCCATTGTGCGAGCGTTGGCGAGACCGGCACAATCTGTTCAGAGGGACTGAGAAGATCATAGAGCTGGCCAATATCGCGCAGGTAGAGTTGAATCAACGACGTGCGAAGAGTCGTCACTGTCTGGCGTGTGATTTCCGGAGTGACAAACGGGTGACCGTCGCGATCACCACCCATCCAGGAGCCGAGCGAAATGGGTGGGCGATCAAGAAGTCCATCGAGATCCTGATCTGTGGCCGCTTCCCCTATGGACCGGCACAAATGGGGAATGGCATCGTAGAGAATGTTCTCGAAGAAGTAAAGTCCTCGCTGTACTTCATCCTGCACGGTGATGCGATTGAACCGGAGCTCGCTTGTTTGCCACAACAGCGTCACCTCCGCTTCAATTTCCTTCCAGATGCGGACAGGATCCGATGGCGTATGCTGTCCCGGGCCGTCACGGAGCAGAAGCTCCGTGATCCGCCGGACTCTCCGGAGAACGGTCTGACGCGTTGCTTCCGTCGGGTGAGCAGTAAACACAGGAGTGATGTGGACGTTGGAAAGGAATGATCGCAGCGAGGCGCGCAGTGTGCCGCGTGAGCGAAGTGCCTGCACCACGCGCCGCAACGGCGCGGGCGACTGTCGCGAACGAATATTCGGGACTTGTGAACGAATTCGGTATGCCTCATCGGCCGCATTGGCCAGAAGAAAGTAAATGTGGAAAGCACGGACGGTGTCCCTCGCTTCTTCCACCGACAGTCCTTTGACGACCGTCTGTACGCGCTCGAATCCCGCCGTTCTTCCTGAGCTGCGAAATGCCTTCGTCAGTCTGCGAAGGTTCTCCACCTTGCGATAAAGGGCATAGCCCTTCTGTGCCTGGAGCACCTTGCCAAGGATTTCGCCCAGGTGATGGATGTCTTCACGCAGCCGCTTGTCGATATGTCGGGTTTGGATGGGCTTGGTTCTGGTCATGGGGTGAATATCAGGAAAAATCGATTGAGAACCCATAGTCTTTCTGTTGTAATCATATGATTGCGTTGACCATGGTTGGGGGAACTGAAGATTTTCGAGAAGACCCGCTTGGATGGCATATCGGCCTTGCGCATACTCGTGTGCCGGCATCGTCGATGTGTCGGTCGATGACTCACTTTCCGCTTGATCCTGCGGTTGGAAGCAATGTTGGGCGCCGCCCCTCTTGCCATTGATATCCCCTGAAAACACGACGGTAATGAGCAAACGACCGGCTTTGACGTTGCCACAGTGCCAACAAATGCCCATTCTTGGCGAACTATGAAGGAGAAACACTTGTTAAGGTGCTAAGGGTTCAAACCCCTAACCACGGTGCCCATTTCATCGCAACCCGGAGTACTCCATGGACGAGCGATGACCTTCCGGGCGGAGTTGATCCTGATCCGCTGAATCGGAAGGTATGCTGANNTGCAAGGACATAATCATTCACGCCATATCCTGCGCACGGACACTCCCTGATGACCGAACAGCTGGTCGAAAGCACCAAGGCACAGCTTCTCCTGGACGAGAATCGACGGCTCAAGAATGCAGTCCAGGAACTTTCGATTCTCAATGACCTCGCGCGCGCAATCGGCGCATCAATGGATTCGCAGGAAATCATGAATACGATCGTTCGCCGATCGCTTCGTGCAATCAATGCGGAGCAAGGAGTAATAACCCTTATTGATCAGGATGAGCGGGACCCGATGAAAACGCTTGTGCGGGCGATGGATNNTTCACCTGACGCAATCGTTGCTTGGCTGGATGCATTTGCACAAGAAGCCGCTTTTGATCAATTCACCTCGCACCGACACACGATTCCGCGGCATACGATGGGACGAGTCGATCACGTCGCTCGTGTGCGTTCCCATGATGATCAAGTCGGAGATCAAGGGCGTGATCACGGCGTACAACAAAAAAGGGGGGGTGGGGTTTACTGAGGATGAGCTGCGACTCTTGTCCATCA
>PMNP01000154.1:0-8308 GCA_003161755.1 Ignavibacteriota bacterium
GCAACATCACCGGAAATGTTGCCACAGCCTGGGGATTGCTCGCCGCCGCTGAAAAATCAGGGCGCCCGCTTTTTCTTGGCTCCTACCCCATTACCCCTGCCAGCGACATCCTTCATGAGCTTTCCAAACTCCGGCAATTCAATGTCAAAACATTTCAGGCGGAAGATGAGATCGCTGCAATCTGTGCTTCCATCGGGGCATCCTATGCAGGTGCACTCGCCGCAACTTCGACCAGCGGTCCAGGCCTTGCGCTAAAGACCGAAGCTTTGGGACTTGCCATTATGCTGGAACTCCCTTTGGTAGTAATCAATGTGCAACGCGGAGGGCCAAGCACGGGACTTCCAACAAAGACTGAGCAGGCAGATTTGCTCCAGGCTGTCCATGGAAGAAACGGCGAGGCTCCGCTTGCAGTAGTGGCGCCGGCAACGCCTGCCGAATGCTTCCAGATTGTGTACGAAGCGGCACGCATCGCCATCAAGTACATGACTCCAGTTATCTGTCTGACCGATGGATATCTTGCCAACGGCTCCGAGCCCTGGCGGGTACCCGAAGTGGCAGACCTTACCCCCATCCCGGTGAAATTTGCCACGGATCCTGCAACGTTTCAGCCCTATGCGCGGGACCCTTTGACTCTTGCGCGGCCATGGGCGATCCCCGGAACTCCCGGACTTGAACACCGGATCGGCGGACTCGAAAAGGAACATCTCACGGGGAATATCAGCTACGACCCGGACAACCACGACTTCATGATCAAAATGCGAGCAGCCAAAATTGACGGAATCGCAAAAGACATTCCTCCGGTCGAGATCGAGGGAGATCCCAAAGGCGATCTCCTCGTGATCGCATGGGGCGGTACGTATGGCTCTGTGAAAAGTGCGGTAGCTAATGCACGGGCAAGAGGACTCTCGGTCTCGCATGTTCATTTACGGTACCTTAACCCCTTTCCGGCAAATCTTGGATCCGTCTTGAAAGAGTTTAAGCGCTTCCTGGTGCCGGAGATCAACGGCGGCCAGCTTATCCAATTGCTGCGATCAAAGTTTCTTGTCGATGCGCAGGGCTTCAACAAGGTGTGCGGATTACCATTGCGCTCGGAGGATATTGAAGAAGTGATCGATGCTATGGTGGGAGGAACCAATGCCTGAACTGAAGACCATGCAACCAACGCCAACTGCAAAACTCTCCATCAAGGATTTCCAGTCCGACCAGGACGTCCGTTGGTGTCCGGGATGCGGGGATTATTCCATCCTTGCCCAGGTGCAGCGGGTGTTCCCGGAGTTCGACCATCCACGGGAAAACTATGTTGCGGTTTCAGGAATCGGCTGCTCAAGCCGTTTCCCGTATTATTTGGACGTCTATGGCATCCATGGCATTCATGGCCGCGCCCCCGCCATTGCGTCGGGCGTTAAGATGACGAATCCCAAGCTTGATGTCTGGATGGCCACCGGCGACGGTGATGGGCTGAGCATCGGCGGCAACCATATGATTCACATGTTACGAAGGAATCTGAATATCAAGGTGCTCCTTTTTAACAATCAGATCTACGGCCTTACAAAAGGACAGTACTCACCCACTTCCGTCTTTGGACAGATTACAAAATCAACACCGACGGGCGTCATCGATACGCCGTTCATTCCTGTGTCTCTCGCTCTTGGAGCAAGCGCAACACTCGTTGCCCGAACGATGGATCGAGACCCGAAACACCTGCAGGAAATGGTTCGCCGCGCCGAGAAACACCATGGTTCGGCATTTATCGAAATCTATCAAAACTGCAATGTGTTCAACGACGGCGCGTTCTTCCAGTTTACCGAGAAGGAAACCCGCGACGACAATATTGTGTACCTTGAGCACGGTAAGCCACTGGTGTTTGGCAAAGGAGGGGGAAAAGGTATCCGGCTTGACGGTATCACACCTGTGGCCGTGGACCTTACAGAGGGAAAATACTCCGTAAACGACCTCCTCGTTCATAACGAGACCGACCTGACGCTGGCATTCATTCTGGCCAACATGATTCATAACACGGCCCTACCCAGGGCTATGGGAGTGTTCGTGAATATCGAGCGTCCTACGTACGAAGAACTTCTCGAAGGTCAGATTTCGAAGGCCATTCAGAAGAAAGGACCAGGTTCATTGCAGGCCTTGCTCGAAGGAGATGAAACCTGGGTCATTGAGTAACAGTTCCTGCAATGGATAGCATACGTTTGAGGGAGGCGCCGCCTCCCTCTTTCTTTTTCTTTTCTGCCTGATTTTTCATATTCTACTGGTAACCATCGTCTGCACGGGAAAACCTCCGAATGACTCCACTTGAAGACGCCATTGCAGCTGCAATCCCAACCCTGAAGAAATGCCGTTCTGCGGTCCTTACAACCCACGTCAACCCCGACGGCGACGGCCTGGGATCGGAGCTTGCCCTTGCAGAATGGCTGGAAAGCCGTGGCTGTGTGACCCATATCCTCAACCACAGCAATACACCAGTCGTGTACCGATTCCTTGATCCGACACAGCGAATCCGTGTCTTCAACCCCGCTCAGGATAGCGCTCTCATCCTGCAAGCAGATCTCATTCTCGTCATCGATACCAGTCACCTCGACCGCGTGCGCTCGCTCAAGGAATTCGTCCTGGCAAGTCACGCTGCCACCATCTGCATCGACCATCACCTTGAAGCGCAGGGATTTGCAGACTTCGATCTGATTGACGAGGAGGCAACATCGACCGGCGAAATTGTCTATCGCGTGCTCCAGCAACTTCAGGGACCTCATCTCACCCGTTCAATGGCCACAAACCTCTATTGTGCCATCATGACCGACACCGGCTCATTTCGCTTTCCGCGTGTGGATGCTGAAATACACCGGATAGCCGCCAGCCTTCTTGAATATGGCGCGGATCCTGTTTCTGTGTATTCCAACGTCTATGAGCGATGGTCCAACGGGCGGATTCATCTTCTGGGCGAAATGCTCGCCGGACTGAAATCCGGTTTCAACGGTCAGCTGGCATATGTTACGATTACAAGGGAGATGCTCGAGAGAACAGGGACAACCGAAGAGGATGCCGACAACTTCACGGTCTATCCCATGAGCATTGAAGGAGTGAAGATGGGAATCCTGTTTCTTGAACTTCCTGAAGGCGTCAAGATCAGCGTCCGATCANNCGAAGCAGTTTAACGGCAACGGACATAAAAATGCGGCAGGTGCGCGTGTTTACACAGCGGGACTGGCAGAGGTACAACAACAGGTTGTCGCAGCAGCGGGCAACTTTCTCTCTCCATCAACCATTCGACAATTATGACCATACCGAAGATCACCGTCATACGTGGACACCTTGCAGCTCCGAAGTCGGGCGCCCTGGCACTCTTTGTCCCCCGCGATGAGGATCTCATCCGGAAAATGGTTCGATTGGTTGGTCCCCTTTTTGATGGTCCGGTCCCCTTTCTGGGTACCAAGGCATTCAGCGCAAAAGAGATGGAATTATGCCTCNNCTTATTATCGTCGGCCTCGGTGACAAATCCTCTGTCAGTCCTGAACGACTGCGCCGTGCGACCGCAGTGGCAACCAAGGAAGCTTCCCGTCTAAACTTTGAAAGTCTGACGCTGTTCGCACCCGAGCTTGATACATTTAAGTCTAATGCAATGGCGTTCGAATATCCGATCTGGGAGTCCGTCGGCTCGGCATTAGCTGACGGAGCATTGCTTTCATTGTATTCTTACGACAAGTATCGATCCACGGCTGAGCCCCCAGCTCTTCGCACGGTGACAATCCTTGCTCACCCCGATGTAGTCCTTGCAGACCTTCGCAAAGGGGTATCCTCCAGCAAGACCACATGCGAAGGCACCTGGTTCGCCCGCGACCTTGCGAACGCCCCGGGCAACGAGATTTTTCCTGATTCTCTCGCAGATGCAGCACGCTCTTGCGGCAAAACGCATGGATTCAAAGTTAAAGTTTATGACGAAAACGAAATACAACGGCTCGGCATGGGAGGATTGCATGGTGTCGGTCAGGGTAGCGCCCGGCCGCCGCGGTTTATTATCCTGGAACACGGACAAGCATCCAAACGTGGCGGCCCGGTGGTGTTGGTCGGCAAAGGGGTGACATTCGATGCTGGCGGAATCTCCATTAAGCCGTCGACGAACATGGCGGAAATGAAAATGGATATGTCGGGCGCAGCTGCGGTGCTTGGCGTCTTCCAGGCAACGGCGGCAATGGGCCTCTCGGTCCACATGGTTGGCCTCATTCCCGCCGCAGAGAATCTTCCTGGCGGGCGCGCCCTGAAGCCGGGAGACATTCTTCGACACGTCAATGGAATGACTTCTGAAATCGACAACACCGATGCCGAAGGAAGGCTCATTCTCGCAGATGCTCTTGCCTATTCAGCGCGGTTCAAGCCTTCGGCAGTGATCGATCTTGCCACATTGACTGGTGCGGTAGTCGTGGCCTTGGGCCATGTTGCCACGGGAATGTTCGGAACTGACGCCGGACTTCTGAATCAATTGAAGATCTCCGGCGAGCGGACCTACGAGCGAGTGTGGGAACTTCCGATGTTTGAGGAATATGAGAAGCTTATCAAGAGTGACATTGCAGATGTGAAGAATGTTGGCGGCCGATGGGCTGGCGCAATCACTGCTGCCCTGTTTCTCAAGAGGTTTATTGGGACATCGCCGTGGGTACATCTTGATATTGCCGGCACTGCAATCATGGAGGAAGCCCAGGAGTATATTCCCAAAGGTGCCTCGGGGGTGGGAGTAAGGCTTCTCACAGATTTCCTCCGGCACCGCCGATCAGCGTGAGCAAGGCCTGTCATCCAAATAGGTTCAAAGCCTTCGATGCCATTGCTTGAATCTCAGCATCGGGAGTATCGAAAAATGTTGGTTGAATTATTGCCCGGCAAGGAGAATTTCATGACGAAAATCGGATCCCTTGGTCTTTTGGTCATACTCGTTGGTTGCTCTGCCTACGCCCAACGCTGGGATCGGAACAGCGATGAACCTGTCCGCTCTTACCTGACGTACAAACTCTTCTCCTTCCCGGGAGATACCACCCGCCTCCCCCGCGTCGATATTGCCTACCGAATAGACCAGGATTTCTTTGTGGGGATTCGACCTACAGAATTCAGCGAGAACCATCCGTTTGTAAAGAAGGGGGAACTACTGGTTGAACTTCTCGATAGCGTGAAGACGAGCGTTGCAAGGACAATCGAGCAGATTACCATCGAGACGGATTCCAACGAGTCTGTGTCAGGACACCATCAATGGTATCAGGGACTGGCCTCGGTCAATGTGATTCCTGGGAAATATCGGGTATTGGTGGAACTTTCAGATCTGCAGAGCACGAGGAGATTCATGGAGCGCAATGAGGAAATACGGGTGGTGTTGTCTTCAAAACCCGGATTCTCTCTTGGGTCCACCGCACTCATCGAAGGGCGCTATTCTGCGACGTTCCCGGACACGCTCACGCTTGCAAATTTCGGTGATGACTTCCTTTTCGGGGAGCCTGGTTCACTGATTTTTCAAATTCCAGACGTGCAAGATTCCGTTCCTGTCACTGCCAGCTATGGCATCACCATTGATGACCCGGAGGCAACCGCTCCAATCCTCGTCCGCCGGGATACTGCAGCTTCCGTCATCATCCGCCACCACTCGGAACTCGATCCGATTGCACACGCCGGATCACCGCGCTACTACGTCGCACCGTCCAGGTATTCTTCAGTTGCTTTGCTCCCGCTTCCCATCGCCGAACTGAATCTGCGCAATTTTCACATCAAGGCGATCATTCACAAGGGTGCACAGGTTGATTCCATCTCGGAGCGGATGGGTGCACGGTGGCCAGACATGCCTGCCTCCCTTCGCAATGTGAATGTTGCACTGGATGAGTTGCGATTTCTCATCAGTGCGGAGAGGATCAATGCCATGAAACACGGCACCTTCGAGTCACGCCGTGACAGCTTGGAGGCATTCTGGAAGATCCGTGATCCTTCACCGGGAACAGCATATAATGAAATCGAGGCGGAATATTACAGGCGAATCGACTATGCGCAGCGCGCATATGCAACGCTTCACCAGCAGGACGGAACCCGTACCGACAGGGGCAAAGTGTACATTCTCTATGGACCCCCGCTGTCAACCGAGCGAACGCTGGACCCTGATGGAACATTTCGCGAGGTATGGAGTTACCAGCGACCCGGGAGGAAATTTCTTTTTGAAGATCATAGGCATTCCGGGGATTACGTGTTAGTGAACCAGGCCACGCTATGAAACCCGTCCTCGCAATCACTGTGGGCGATTGTAATGGCGTCGGTCCCGAAGTCGTCATCAGGGCTCTCCGATCAACCAAGGTGCGTCATTCCATCATTCCACTCCTTGTCGGGCCACAGGAGTCCTTTTCATACTATGCAAGGCTCTACGGAATCCCATTTCGACCGATTCGCGTCAGTGCCACATTGGGCACCAGTGCTTTATCTCACCTGTGGGATTCTGGCCATGTCCCCGTTCTTGAGCCTGACGGTGCACGAGCGTTGAAACCGAAACCCGGCCTGCTCTCTCCGTTTGCTGCCCGAATGGCCGCCCAAGCCATTTCCACTGCAGTCAACCTTGTACAGAACGGATCGGCCGCAGGAATCGTGACGGCGCCAGTATCCAAGAAGGCACTGCACATGGCTGGAGTTCAGTACCCGGGACAGACGGAAATGCTGCAGCAACTCTCAGGCTCACGCCGTGTAGCGATGATGCTGGTCTCTCCGGTCATGCGCATTGGGCTTGCAACCATTCACATCCCGGTGAGGTCTATTCACAAAGAACTGACAGCGTCATGTTTGAAGGAGAAGATCCTCATCATACGCGAAGCTCTTCAGAAGGACTGGAGAATACCATCGCCAAGACTTGCTGTTCTCGGGCTCAACCCGCACATTGGTGAGGACGGGGACATCGGCAAAGAAGAACAAACGGTCATCATTCCCGTCCTTCGGACGCTGCAACGTCGCTTTGAAAACCTCAGCGGACCTTTTCCCGCGGACGGATTTTTTGGCCAGTATCGTCCGCATTCGTATGATGCCATCGTCGCGATGTATCACGATCAAGGGTTGATTCCCCTGAAGATGACTGCAGCCGGACACGGTGTTAACGTCTCCGTCGGTCTTCCTCTCGTCCGTACTTCACCAGACCACGGAACCGGNNATGGTTGAAGCACTGTGCATGGCACGGATTATTATCCATAACAGAAAGCGCGGGGAGAAACGAGCCTCATGATCACGCTGACAAACGTTTCCGTCGCCTATAACGAACATGACATCCTCACCGACGTCTCACTGCAGGTGAAACCGGGAGAATTCGTCTTCATCATCGGCCAGACCGGTTCGGGTAAGAGCACCTTGTTGAAACTCCTGTACATGGATCTTCTTCCAACAAAGGGAACGGTGGCAATCGGGAAACATTATTCCTCCACCATAACACCACGGGAAAAGGCCACGCTTCGACGATCGCTGGGCATAGTGTTCCAGGATTACCGCCTGCTGGATGATCGCTCCATTTACGAAAACGTTGCATTTCCTTTGGAAGTCACCGGAGTCCGGCGGCGCGACATAAAGAGGAAGGCTCTTCGTGCCTTGACCGATGTCGGGTTGAGTCATCAACGCCATCGCAAGCCGCAGGAGCTTTCGGGAGGGGAACAACAACGAGCGGTTCTTGCGCGCGCAATGGTCAATAGCCCTGATTTTCTCCTCGCAGACGAACCAACGGGAAACCTGGACCCGGCATCGGCGAAGGATATCTTCCAATTGTTGCAGACCTTCAATACGCGCGGGACGGGCGTCATCATGGCGACGCATAATTACGATCTGGTTCACACCAGTGAAGGGAGGCTGGTCAAGATCGAGGATGGGAGGGTGACAGAAATTGCGCGGGCAACCTGAACGCGCAGATGGGATTATTCAACATTCATCACACAACCTGTTGCACAGCATGGACGAGTGAGCCCGGTGTTCGCGTGACTGGTTCTGATACAACGCTTCATGACACTGATTCCACACGCTTTATTTCCGGCACATCATGCATCAGCGTTCGTTCAATGCCGGCACGAAGGGTCATTCTCGACATCGGACAGATCTTGCATGTGCCGATCCACCGCAATTCTGCAATTCCTTCCGGCCTGAAACGGATCAACTCCACATCTCCCCCATCCGCACGCAAGAACGGTCGGATGCTCTCCAATGATCCATTAATACGATCTTCTACAGGAAGTGACGAAGTCATGAGTCTCTCATGAGAGGTTGATTTCAACGGCAGCGGAAACGTTTCCGCCGGAATTCCGGATGCTCACCTGGGCCG
>PMNP01000154.1:8321-8555 GCA_003161755.1 Ignavibacteriota bacterium
ACGATGCCGAGGATGGGCACGTTAACCTTTTCAAACATCTTGAATCCCTTGCGCGCATCAGCGAGAGAAACATCCTGAGGGGTTGTTACAATGACGGCACCAGTCAAAGGGATCGTTTGCACCAGCGTCAGTTGTATGTCTCCGGTCCCGGGAGGGAGATCCATCACAAGGTAGTCCAGCTCCCCCCATTCCACGTCGGACATGAACTGCTTGACCGCGCCGCTCACCATCGGC
>PMNP01000287.1 GCA_003161755.1 Ignavibacteriota bacterium
GGGCAGGAACAGTGACGTCATACGGGTATATCGTGAAGGATTCCGGTGAGACGGTCCTTCTGAATGCTTTGAAGACGGCGTTTCTCCTCCACAACGTCCACTGCCAGCTCATGGAACGCGAGCGGGCTCTCGCGGAGAGCGGCCAGCTTCTTGCCGCAACCCTTCGGTCCATTGGTGATGGAGTGGTCAGTACCGATCGCGACGGTGCGGTTGTGGACATGAATGTTGCTGCGGAAACACTGACCGGTTGGAAGATTGCCGAGGCACGAGGGCGGCCGATAGAAGAAATCTTCAATATCTTGGATCGACACACTCTTGAAAAGTTGGAGAATCCCGTCGCGCGAGTCATCCGGGAAGGAACCGTTGTGGAATTGGCGAATCACACGGTATTGGTCGCCCGTGATGGAGTGCGGAGGCACATCGCCGACAGTGGAGCGCCCATTCGCAACGTCGATGGATCGATCATCGGCGTGGTGTTCGTCTTTCGCGATGTCACGGAGGAAAAACGCCTGCAGGCCGAGATCGATCGCAATGCACAATGGCTCCAGGCTTTTTTCGACAATACGCATATAGGGATTTATCGCTCCACTCCTGATGGTCGGATCCTGATGGTAAATCCGGCCCTACTGGCAATGCTCCGGTATGATTCATTTGCAACACTGGCAAAACGCAACCTGGAGAAGGAAGGGTTCGAGCCTTCCTACGAGCGTTCAACGTTTAAGCGCTTGATGGAACGCGATGGAAAGGTGGTCGGCCATGAATCCCAATGGAAACGGAGCGATGGAACGTATCTCTGGGTTCGAGAAAGTGCGGTGCCGGTGCATGATGAACAGGGAGCCATTACCTGGTATGATGGGACTGTGGAGGATTCCACGGAGTTTCACCGTACGGAAGAGGCGCTCCGGCAAAGTGAAGAGCGGTACCGTCTGATGACGGAGAACTCCTATGATGCCATTTGGCAAGTCGACCTTGACCTTCGCATCACCTATATCAGCAAGGCTGACGAACGGATCAGAGGTATCGACCGCAACGCTGTGCTGGGAAAACCGCTGTCGTCACTTTTTTCTCCTGTAGGAGCGGCGCGTTTGGATCTCCTGCTTGCGCTGCTGCGAGGGTCGCACATTCCCGCAGAACCTGTCCAGTTTGAAAGTGAAGCTTGGGCGAAAAACAATACGCTGGTGTGGGTCGAAGTTACCGTGAACGAAATGCATGACGCTGATGGAGTACTGATAGGATACCACGGCGTCATCCGCGACATCTCGGAAAGAAAGAAGTCGGAGGACGCGTTGACGAGGGCGTTTGAAGAGCGCGATGCCCTCTACAGGGAATTGCAACACCGCGTGAAAAACAGCATGGCAATGATTGCCAGCCTGGTGGGACTTGAAGCGAACCGGTCGGAGGACAACGCAACGCGGGCATCGCTTGAGAATATCCGTGACAGGGTCAATTCGTTGGCGGCGTTGTACGACATATTGAGAGAAGCCGGAAACGGCAATGATGTCCACCTTGACGAATACCTGAAGAAGCTTGTCGGGTCCCTTGAACACGCATACCTGCAAGAAAAGTCGGAAGTAGTCCTGCAGGTAAAGGCTGATCCCGTCATGCTCGATGCGCGGCGCGCGGCATCGTTCGGCCTCATTGTCAATGAACTCGTTACGAATTCATTGAAGCACGGGGTGAAACAAGGCGAAGCAGGGATTATCCGTGTGGAACTCCGGCTCCTCTGCGATGAAATTGCGCTTGATGTGACCGACACGGGAAAGGGACTGCCGTCAGGGTTTGATGTGACACAAGCGAAAGGGCTTGGCCTCCAGCTCGTGTTAATGCTCGTGGAGCAGCTGGGAGGATTTGTAACGTGTGAGACTGCAGAAGAAGCCCGTTTTCATGTACGTCTTCCGCTCAACGGGTGAAGTGCGCCCGCTATCTCTGACGAATATCCACGTTTCGTATCTTCGCCAGAAACCCCCGACTCGAACTGTTGGGGAGAATGATACTCACCTCCACATCCAGCCAGCGTATTGCACCTGTTTTGGCATACGCGCGGATGAGCGCTTCTGCAGATCCTTTCTCTGAACAGATTTCCGTCAAACGCGGCAAGGCGAGGCGGATGTCGTCATGGTGGACCATGGATTCCACAGAGATACCGACAAGCTCCTCAGGCCTGTACCCGAGAAGCGATGCGCCGACATCACTGATGCAGTCAACAGTACCGTGATCACTGATTACTACCACCGGANNATCAGATGACCCGGCGATGAAACTCAGCAGGCGCTGATGATTTACCAGCAGCGCCTCTTCGGTTCGCTTCTGCTCGGAAATATTGAACAACACCCCGCGCAAATGAGACGGCTCTCCCCCTTCCCCAACAAGTACGCGTCCGTGTTCCTCGAACCACTCTGCCGGGGCGTTTTCGCTGCGAATCAGCCGGTACTGCACCATATAAGGGAGGCAACTGCGAATGGAGTTTTCTACAACAAGGCTGTAACGATTCCGATCGCGAGGGTCAATGTCAGAGTCCATTTCAAGGTGAACTCGATATGGTCTGTCCGCGTTGCAGCCCAGAATCTCTGCGGCGTTGGCAGACTGCGTCACTTCATTGTTCTTGAGATCCCACGACCACGCCAGCATCGATGCAGCTTCCAACGCCTCCTGAAGATGGGCAAGCGTTTCATCCGAAGCAACCTTGGAATGAGCAGGAAAAACCTCCTGAGGCTCTCGAGGCAAGAGCGTGATGCTCGTTCGGAGGTTCTTGGAATTCGGGACTGCGCTCTTCGCGTGTCGTTTTGACGATCGGTGTGCCATCAATGCCTCCTCGGACGTGACAAGGCCCAGAACATCGAGGTACCCTGCGCATTGCCAAGACGTGGCTGCAGGGTGAAGCAAAGAGAGCATGAACCATTACGGAGATTTTTGCAGAGCCAACATTTTTGCTACCTGTGGCGCGCAGACAGGCTATACCTAAGCAGCTGGGAGATTGGCCATCACGTCGGTAGTGCAGGCGGGAACCACGGTGCAACCTTCCGGCATCCTCGGATACTTACAAGAGAGAACTTCCGAGGCAATAAAGATACCACTGCCGTAATATACTGCACGCGGGAGGTGTTGTCAAGGTGTGTACCATCAATCATTCAATGAATCCGCCGAGTACGAAAAACTGCGACTAAACTTTGAACATGAGTTGTAACTGGAGATAAGTCGCTCTTCCTGATGTGTGGGACTCCAGCATTTGGTTTGCCAAATCCCTATGTTATCATCGATTACCTTATTCGCTCAAAGGAATGTCTCAAAAATCACGTGATGCAGTCCGCGATCCCTATCTCGCACTTCGGTTCCCCGAGTACCGAAGTTACGTGTTTGCGACCTTTCTATTTACAGTTTCGATCCTGGTTCAGGAGGTCGTGCTTGGTTACCAGCTCTACTCGCTCACACACAATCCCCTGTCCCTCGCTATGGCCGGACTAGCCGAGGCTGTCCCTTTTATCGCACTGACCTTGTATGGTGGACATATTGCCGACGTCAAGAACAAGAGAAGAATTATTCTCTGGAGCGTCGCGGCGATTACTGTCGGATCCACCATCCTTGCGTTCTTTGCCCAAGCCTCATTGAATGGAACAATCCCCACACCAACACTTCTTGTCGTCGTCTATGGCATGATTGTCCTGATTGGCATTTGTCGCGCGTTTCAAAGACCCGCAGCCTCTTCGCTGAGGGCCTTCCTCGTTCCGGTCAGTGTGTATGAGAATGCGGCGACATGGAACACGTCCTTTTTTCAGGCAGGAGCAATCCTTGGTCCCGCAATCGGCGGATTCCTCTATGCGTGGCTGGGCTTCGCGCAGTCATTGATGGCTGTGGTCGGGATGCTGCTTGGCGCTCTGATACTGTTTTCGCGGGTTACAGAAAAAAAAGGAGAGTCGGCGGCAGTCCGGGAAGATGTTTTTCAAAGCATTAAACAAGGGATCCGTTTCGTCTGGCATACGAAGCCAATCCTGTTCGCCATTTCTCTCGATCTGTTTTCCGTGCTCTTCGGAGGTGTTGTGGCCATCCTGCCAATCTACGCGCAGGATATTCTGATGGTAGGTGCGAGGGGTTTGGGGATACTTCGCGCCGCTCCCTCAGCAGGAGCAGTGATTACTCTTCTGGCACTTTCCCGAATGTCGCCGATGCGTCACGCATGGCGCAACATGTTGATCGCGGTATTCGGGTTCGGGATCTCCATACTCGCATTTGCGATCTCACCCTGGTTTCTTGTCTCAATCGGGGCACTCTTCTTAAGCGGGGCCTTTGACAGTATCAGTGTTGTCATCCGCCAAACGCTTCTCCAGCTCAGAACGCCGGAGGAAATGATGGGAAGGGTCATGGCAGTGAATGGCATCTTCATCGCATCGTCGA
This sequence comes from Ignavibacteriota bacterium, assembly GCA_003161755.1. Next base: position 4,390 of record PMNP01000287.1, read on the forward strand.
ATGAACTTGGCGCATTCGAATCTGGTGTCGCTGCGAAGGTGATGGGCACAATACCTTCGGCGATCTTTGGGGGTGTCATGACGTTGGTCATAGCCGGTTGGGTGTCTCTGCGGACTCGCGATCTTCTTACGGTACGCCTGGACACTGCTGAAGGAAAGATGTGAGTCGACGGGTAAGGGAGAAGGCCCAAAGTTTACAGAAAGGGGTTCTTTGGCGGCTAGCGTAGCCTGCGCATTGCTTCGGTCAGAACGCTTATTGCTTCTCCTGTGCTGAAGGGAGGTACCCGGACATTTCCCTGGCGGACGAGGCGAATGACCTCTCCCGCCCTCTTCTGCTCGTGGTGCTGAAGGTCGTGCCGGTCCTTTTTTATTTGGTTCTGGACAAAAAGGAGGAATTCGTAGTGGGCTGGGGTCAGGAGATTGTTAACAGCCTTCTCGAAATACGGTTTTCGCAGCGACATGGAAAATTTCCTCAATGACTCAAGAAATTCCAACTACGCCTTTAATGGGAGTATAGGCAGTCGCGGAAGCTGGGGTGGCCAATCGTTATTGACCGCACTTTCCCTTCCAATCGGATACCGCGAAACACAGAAAGGCGCATTGCCTCTTTTAAGGTCAGGGTGACAGTACCCGATCAACGATTGGATTGTTGCTGTTCTTCTTAAAACGGGATTGCTGTTCGTAGGAACGAATCCACTTATTATAACAACGCCGCAAAAAAATGGTTCCAATTGGGAGTTGTTTCAATCTGAAATGAAAAGGCATAAAAAACGGAGTAAATCAGGCCGGGAACATGCTGCTCCCCCACCGAGGGAGTCTCCTGGAACCCGACTGGGGCGGAGGCGCATTGTGTGGGGTGGAACTATTGCCTTCGGACTTGTCCTGATTGCAGTAACGATGAAGATTCTCTCTGGGCCGACCACGGAACTCCATCGGGAGGTGACATCTGTGAGTGAGAGCCCGCACCGCTTTATCCCCGAAGAGAAATGGCTTGTCAGGTCTTACGAAATCGACAGTCTCTTCCATGTTGTGTACACCCCTTGCTGGGAAGGGGCTTATGGAGCNNCATCTCTTTGCCGTGACAGGAGATTCGTCTCTTCTCCGATTTCACTCGTCGGAACATGATCTGCGAAGCATGTGCTCTGGAAATTGGGTAGATGATCGGGCATGGGTTTGTTTGGCAGAAATGTACTGGTGGCGCTTTACCGGCAGGACAAATGTGCAATGGGTCGCCGATGCAATGCGAAGATACATGGAGGCGCGCGATCAGGGGAGGCTTTGCAGCCATGACGGCTATTGGAGTTGGTTCAACTGGCCCCCTAACGCGGGAATTCAACAGGTGTTCAGCAACAGTAATATGAATCAGATGGTTTCTGTGGCATGCTGGCTCTACGAGGTGACAGGTGAGAAGCAATTCCTGGATGACGCCCTTCTGGTTTGGAACGGAGACAGGAAATTTCCCGGGATAGAAAAGATGTTTTACAAGGGCGGGGGGAGATGGGTGGGTAGCGGAGGGCTCGCAGCATTCGGCAATCCGCTTCCGTGGGAAGGTGCCGGCTATTGTTCGATAGGTGCCGCCTTGTATCGCGTCACCCACGAATCAAAATACAAAACGATTGCAGTGGAAACGGCAAAGTACATCATGAATCCACGTAATGGCTGGGTCGACCCGGTCGACTATTACCAGCTGCGCATGGATGGCAATGGGGCATTTGTGCATTTCTTGCTTGACGCTTATCAGATCGCTCCCGGCGATCTGAGGGACTTGCCTGGCAAGATAGAGAAGATGCTCGACCATGTTTGGACGAATGCCCATGGTCATGCCACCGTGGCGTTGCATCGTGAATTCGACAACGGCGTAAGAAACGGATGGAATCCGCATGGAGGAGAGGATGGCTACAAGGTGGATGAAGTGGGAACAGTCCATGCCCAGGGCGAAGCCGTGAGGGCGTTCGGGGTCTTTTCGTATGTGTTGTATTCAGACCGGAAGTAGAAAACCACCAACATCACAAATCTGTTGATTTGAAGTTTCTCATAACCTCAATCGGAAGGAGGGAATTTCACATGGCAGAGAATAGTGGCTCTCTTCAGGGCGATATCAGCAAACTCCTTGTTCGCATAGCGGTCGGGGGGCTCATGATGTTTCACGGCATCGCAAAGCTCTTGAACGGGATTGGATTCATTGAGCAGTCGCTCAATACCGCAGGTCTCCCGGGTGCAATCGCCTATGGCGTGTACATTGGCGAAATCGTGGGACCGATCATGGTCATCGTGGGATTTGGGACCAGGTTCGGTGCAGCCGCCATCGCCGTTGACATGCTCGTTGCCCTTTCGTTGGTCCACAGTCGTCAGTTCTTTTCTCTGGCTCAGGGAGGTAGCTGGAGTGTTGAGCTTCCTGTGTTCTACCTCCTTTGCGCTCTGGCCCTCGTCCTGATGGGATCAGGCAGGTATGGCATATCCAGGGGCAAGGGAATCCTGGCATAGTCCAGAAACTTCAAGAGGCTCCCACCCTGGGAGCCTCTTGCCAAGCAGACGAATCACCGGTACAACCTTAGGGCATCGAAACCTTCGGGAGATGGTGCATCGCCTCAGCGACGAGTCTCTCGGGATATTCGTAATCTTCAAGCTTGCCCTGGTGGAATGCATCGTACGCGCCCATGTCGAAATGTCCGTGACCTGACATGTTGAACGCGATGACCTTCTTTGTTCCCTCGATTTTGCACTTGAGCGCTTCATCAATTGCCGCGCGGACTGCATGAGCCGACTCGGGAGCCGGAATGACTCCTTCGGCACGCGAGAACATCACCGCTGCCTGGAAGGTTTCGATCTGCTTGACAGACCTCGCCTCAACGTTGCCGTTGTTCACGAGCGCACTCACGCTTGGTGACATGCCGTGATAACGGAGACCTCCTGCGTGGATTCCGGGGGGGACGAACGTGTGGCCAAGCGTATACATCTTGACCACCGGCGCGCTTGCTGCCGTGTCACCGTAGTCAAAAGCATAGACGCCTTTGGTGAGACTGGGGCATGACGCTGGTTCGACCGCAATAATGCGAGTGGTCTTCTTCTCTGTCAAGTTCTTGTGAACAAACGGGAACGCAAAACCTGCAAAGTTCGATCCTCCTCCCGCACACCCTATGACAATATCCGGATATTCACCGGCCATTTCCATCTGCTCCAGTGATTCAATGCCTATCACTGTTTGATGCAAAAGGACGTGATTAAGGACTGACCCAATGCCATACTTCTTCACTCCGTTGGAAATTGCCGCTGCTTCCACTGCTTCGGAGATTGCTATGCCAAGTGAGCCGGTGGAATCCTTGTCTTCAGCCAGCACTTTCCGTCCGAAGTTTGTGTTGGTTCTCGGACTTGCGAACACCTTTGAGCCGTAATTCTCCATAATGACACGGCGGTATGGCTTTTGGTAGTACGAGACCTTCACCATATACACTTCCAGATCAATGCCGAAGAAATTGCAGGCCATCGCCAGGGCTGTGCCCCATTGACCCGCACCTGTCTCGGTTGTCATCGCCTTCGTCCCCGCCTCTTTGTTGTAAAACGCCTGCGGCACAGCGGTGTTGGGCTTGTGTGAGCCCACCGGACTCACCCCTTCGTACTTGTAATAAATGTGGGCCGGTGTCCCAAGTGCCTTCTCAAGTCTGACGGCCCGAATCATTGGCGTGGGCCGCCAAATGCGGTAAATTTCGCGAACAGGTTCAGGGATCTCAATCCACCGGTCCTTACTCACTTCCTGTTGGATAAGGCTCATGGGAAACAGGACACTGAGAAACTCGGGGGTAATGGGCTGCAGAGTTCCCGGATGAAGAACAGGCTGAGGCTGAACCGGCATATCAGCATTCATATTGTACCATGCCTTGGGAATTCTTGATTCGTCAAGATTAAAGTGTGTACGCTCGCTCACTATGGTAACCTCCTTGCTGGCTCGTTGAGGATTGAAGTTCTCGAGGTGCGTTGTGCGGAATCTCCCGGGGAACTAAACATCATAGAATACTGAAATCGCTTTCAGTTGTCAATCAAAAAAACCTCGATCACTTGTATCTTTTCCGCTACCCCTCGCATTCGGGATTTCTTGACCATGACGAAACTTGCGTTAACATCTGGAGAGGGGCATTTTTCGGCGTTTTTTGGCCGAGGCAGTGAAAACTTCGGTTGTGCCATGGTGATTTGTCGGAATAGACTGCCTCGTTGCGCACAAGTGTGGAACTTCTGCATTCTGTGGGAGGTTATAGCACTGAAGTATTATGATGACAAGAAAACATGTAGGTCATGGCGGGGTTTCCTCTTGCACCTGTTGTAGCACAGGCGAAGGGTCAACTCCGTTTTCGCGCGGCAGGAACAGATGACGTAGTCTTCATCATACGTTGGTTTTTCCAGCCCCTCATCCGAAAATGGTGACGGGCTTTTTTATTGAACATCATATCAAGGAGGTGCTGTGATGGGAGGGAAAATGTACGCTCACCCCGAAGTGCTGGTCGAGACAGATTGGGCAGATCACCACAAGAATGATCCCAATGTGCGGATCGTTGAGGTAGATGTCGATACCAAAGCATTCGACGAAGGACACATCCCCGGCGCAGTAGGATGGAACTGGCAGACCCAGTTGTCTGACAAAGTTAGAAGAGACCTCATCCCTCAATCCGATTTGGAGCACCTGCTCGGTGATTCGGGGATCGACAAGAACACCGTTATTCTATTGTATGGTGACAACAATAACTGGTTTGCCGCATGGGCGTTCTGGCAATTGAAGATCTATGGCCACAATGAAGTACGGATCATCAATGGCGGGCGTAAAAAATGGATCGCCGAAGGGCGTAGTCTCACATCTGACGATTCCCCACATGAACAGAAGCAGTACAAGGCCGCCAACCCCGATTACTCACTGAGGGCTTATCTTTCCGATGTTCTTAAGATCTCTGGCGCTGCAAAAGGCCCGTCGCTTGTGGATGTACGCTCAACAGACGAGTATACCGGCAAGATCCTGTCCCCTCCCGGATTGGCGGAGACATGCCAGCGAGNNTGACGACGGGACATTCAGATCTCCTGACGAACTGAAAAGTCTCTATGATTCTGTTGGTGTTACCCCCGACAAACCCACTATTGCCTATTGCAGAATTGGTGAACGTTCAAGCCTGACCTGGTTTGTCCTGAAGTATCTGCTTGGCTATGATAATGTAAAGAACTACGACGGTTCCTGGACCGAATGGGGGAACCTCGTCAGTGCACCGATTGCCAGAGGAGAACAACCGTGAGTGTGTTTCGTCCGGAAGAATACACAGAGCATACCGAGGATGTACCGCCATTCACAATTCGCATCGTGAGCTACAAACTCGGAAACGTCTATCACAGTGTTGCTGACAATGTNNGGATGCGTCAATCCCGTGCAATAAAGCAGGGCGGCGGAGTGGGCTATGCGTGATCGGTTGACAAGCAGGGTAATGCTCGGGAAAATTGAACAACAGCTGATCGATCGCAATTCTGTACTCTCTCAGATAGGCAATACGCCTCTGCTGCGACTGAATCGGTTTTTACCTCCAGGAAAAACTGTCGAGATCTACGCGAAGGCGGAATGGTTCAATCCGGGCGGTTCGGTAAAAGACCGTCCGGCTCTCAATATGCTCCTGGAGGCGGAGCGTTCCGGAGTGCTGAACAAAGGGAAGACTATCATTGATGCAACCAGCGGAAACACCGGAATCGCGTATGCACTCATTGGAAGCGTGGCGGGCTACAACGTCACGCTTGCACTCCCTGCAAATGCGGGGCGGNNGCTCATTTCCACTTCACCGATCCAATGGAAGGAACGGATGGGGCTCAACGAAAGGTGAAAGAAATCGTTTGTGCCAATCCTGACCAATACTACTATCCCGATCAATACAACAACCCTGCAAACTGGCAGACCCATTATCGAACGACGGCAATGGAAATCTGGCATCAGACTGCCAAACGCGTCACGCATGTTGTGGTCGGGCTCGGGACGACGGGAACGTTCGTGGGAATTGCCCGACGTCTTAAGGAAATCAAACCATCAGTGCAATGTATCGCGGTTGAGCCCAATGCACCGCTGCATGGGATCGAAGGATTGAAGCATATGGCAACAGCCCTCGTTCCCGGCATCTATGAGCCTAAGCTGGTGGACGAGCATTGCACGGTGTCCACCGATGAGGCATTCGCCGCAGCCCGACGACTGGCGAAGGAGTCGGGGATCTTTGCCGGAATATCCAGCGGCGCGGCCTTTGCAGCCGCTTTGAATGTAGCTTCGAGGATCACAAAGGGTGTGGTCGTTGCCATATTCCCCGATGGGGGTGGGCGATACGGAAGCGAAGGATANNTGAGCCGTGACCATGCGGGATGAAATGCTTCAAGAAATCAATCGTCATGCAGAACAGGAATATCCGGAGGAGTGTTGCGGAATGCTCCTGGGTAAACGACGTGCAGACGATAGTGAAGTGGAGCATGTCATTGCCATCGACAACAGCCAGGGTGAAAACCGCAAGCGCAGATTCCTCGTCACTCCTGAGCAGTATCGACAAGCGGAGAAAGAGGCCGAAACAATGGGGTCCGAACTGCTGGGTTTCTATCATTCACATCCGGATCACCCAGCCATCCCGTCGACCTTTGACACTGATCATGCTCTTCCGTGGTTCGCCTACCTGATCGTTTCCGTGATGAACGGCAAGTCAGGTGATGCCACTGTCTGGACGTTATGGGAGGACCGAAGCCGGTTTGANNCGGACAAGCTCGGGTCCCGTCTTTCCGGATGGCTGAGCGAATATCGTTAAGACAATAACTGCTCATCAAGAGCGAAGGGAAGTTATGGCAATCAAAGTGTTTATACCAACACCGCTAAGGGCGTGTACCGGGCGGCAGGCAAGTGTGGAGGTTGAAGGGGCTACAGTGGATGAGGTGTTGAAAAATCTGTCCCAACGGTATGGTGAAATCCGTCAGCACTTGTACACAGAGAACAATGATTTACGGAGTTATGTCAATGTGTACGTCAATGATGAGGATATCCGGTATTTGCAAGAGGGACAAACAACTCTCAAGCAAACCGACACGTTGAGCATCGTTCCGTCAATTGCGGGGGGAGTGGATGCGGATGACGTTGCGATCAGTTCATCGGTCGCGCTGGACAACGAAGAGGTCCTGCGATATAGCAGGCATCTCATCATTCCGGAAGTTGGCATGCACGGCCAGAAACTTCTCAAGGAGTCGCGGGTGTTGATCGTGGGTGCGGGAGGACTCGGCTCACCGCTTGCGCTCTATCTGGCCGCGGCAGGTGTGGGAACGCTCGGTATCGTTGATTTCGACGTCGTTGATCTCACAAACCTTCAGCGGCAAATCCTTCACACCACGGAAGACCTGGGTAAACCCAAGCTGGATTCTGCACGGAAAGCAATCGAGCGAATCAATCCCCATGTGAAGGTGGAACTCCATCCGGTACAACTGACGTCGGGCAATGCACTGGCGATCCTTGCGAGCTACGATATTGTTGTTGACGGAACGGACAACTTTGCGACACGGTATCTTGTGAATGATGCCTGCGTCCTGCTCGGCAAACCGAATGTCTATGGGTCCATATTCCGTTTCGACGGCCAGGTGACGGTCTTCGATGCGAAACACGGTCCGTGCTATCGCTGTCTCTATCCCGCGCCTCCTCCGCCGGGGCTCATCCCCAGTTGTGCTGAAGGAGGGGTCCTGGGAGTTCTTCCCGGCATCATCGGCACATTGCAGGCCCTGGAAACGATAAAGCTCATCCTCCACCAGGGGGATTCTCTCGTCGGCAGACTGGTTCTCTTTGATGCGCTTTCATTCAAATTCAGGGAGCTGGTCTTGCGGAAGAATCCCGCGTGCCCGATATGTGGTCTGTCCCCCTCGATTCACGAATTGATTGACTATGAGCAATTTTGTGGGCTTACGCGTCCGACGGAGCAGCTNNTGATGGGCTGGAAATTACAGTTGAAGATTTGAAATCACGGCTGGACCGCGGCGACACACCGAGTATTCTCGATGTGCTGGAGCCGCATGAATACTCGATTGTAAACCTCGGAGCACCACTTATTCCGCTTGGAAAACTTTCCGAGAGATTCCAGGAGTTGGACCCGTCGAAGGAACTCGTGGTCTACTGCAAATCCGGCGTTCGAAGCGCAAAAGCGGTGGCCTTCCTCAGGAAGAAAGGATACTCCAAGGCGAAGAACCTGGCAGGCGGCATTGATGCCTGGGCGCAGCGGATCGACAGGAAGCTCCCACGTTACTGACATTGGCAAAGGAGTGCGCGAGATGTGCTACTGCAACACGATGGTGGTCACCTCGGCTGGGGCGCTGTAACGGACCGGTGCGAGCGTAAGGCCTACGCCCCGCGTAACAACGATGGAGGTGTTTCCTTCCTTGTACACCCCTGAGTAATACCGTGTTTCTCTCATGCTTGCGGCAAATGGAATACCGAGGGGATGAAAGACAATCTGTCCGCCATGCGTGTGGCCCGCCAGGATAAGATCGTAGTGATAACGAGCCGCCGTGCGCACGACAATTTCTGCAGGTTGGTGGACAAGAAGAATCTTAAGATCGGCGTTCGGGGCAGACTTGAAGAACTGCTCCAATGCGGGAGCGCTGAGCCGCTCGCTGTAGACATGGGTCAAGCCGGTAACCAATATCGATTTACCGTGGTATGACAACAGACGGTGTTCGTTGTCGAGAAAACTCCAGCCACATTCCTCGTAGATGCGGCGAATAGCTTGTGGTGCCGACCAAATGTCATGATCGCCCATGACGGCAATCGTTGCAAACGATCCTGACATACCGCACACCGTTGACCTTGCGCTGTCAAGGTACGCCGTACCCGCTGTTACCAGATCGCCACCCGACACGAGCATTTCAGGATGATGGCGCGCGAGAATGCGCCGAATCTGCTCCACTTTCGAATTCCCTGTGTAGCGGTCGACCTGGATGTCTGCCACCAGGGTGATGGTAAACCCGGCAAGTTCCGGCGGCAGACGATTGATGGTGAGCGTCGTTTGATCGTCTCTGACCCACCCTGTATCAAGGATTACCCGGACGACAACATACATCAACACCAGGGGAAGCATGACTATCCTGCACCACGCCAGGATAAGCACACCTTGATGTGTGATGGAGGGGATCAAGCGAAGTAACGCCGCAACAACGTCTGCGAGAAGGAACGGGACGAGCAGCTCGAGCGCAACTATCATCCCCATCCAAACCGGATAGTAAAAAAAGTAATCCGTCCACGCGACGCGGGTTTCAGAGGAAAGAAAGGGCGAAGACGTTCCGAGGAAATACACGGCAGCCAGGAAGAGGGGCCAGACGGAGAGCCAGACGATCACCAGAAGAGCCGCAATTCGGGCTTTTGTCAGGATTCCCGGGAAAACAAGGTTTAAGGCTGTCGTGGAACGCAATCCAATATACACATAGATAGGCAGAAGGATGAGTGAGATCGTCAATAAGGTTCGCACTGTCCATGGCATACTGCTCGAAACCTCCCGAAAGCGTTGAGATCGGATTCCTGCTTATACCTGCCTAATGACTGGCTTAAGATTGTATCCGTGTTCACCAAAAGGCTGAATCTTCGCTATCCATTGTGCTTCAAGGCGCCTGAGTTCATCCTCGCAATCGAGTGCAACTCCGTCTCTATCCTCTTCCACCGTTTCCAGAATTTCGAAGACGAACTTGTCCGGGCCGTACTTGTTCCAGTCGCTCTGCAGGGACTTGTTATCATGCATTCCCCGGGTCAGAATGAATTTATGGCGATTGAGCGGTCCGTGAAGATTCAGGCTGCTCCCAAGCAAGACTTTGCCATTCGCCGTGTTGCGAATTGCAAAGATNNGCCCGCCGTTCGCCGGGTTTTTTCATGACATGCATGTTAAAAGTGTATTCAACAAAAGTCCCGTGTCTGCTTCCATTGGGCATTCAACGCTCAAATGCTTTGCTGACAATTGCCAGGTCCGTTGTTCCCCGGAATCCGCTGAACCCGATGGAGAGGATCGTTCCGTCTTCCAGTGTTACAGGCTGACCCCCTTCCCAACCGATGAAATCCGGTCTTGAAATCCCATAGGTCCTTTCATTTACCTGTCCGGTAAACACCATCTCCTCGTATTTTGCCGTCTTCATTCCTGTTATCCAAACCTGGCTTGCTTTGATCCAGGCGATTCTGAAAGACTCACGCTGGCGGATTTTGTTCTCACCAAACAACCGGCCGTAGATGTTACCCTGGGGGTCANNAAAACGGCAACATTGCCGTTGGCAACGGATCGGTCGGCCTCGACAGCGGCAAATTCTGGCACAAGCCGTTCGAGAAGCGCGATTTTCTTGTTGATCAATGAAACAAGGGCAAATTGGTCCATGGACATTGCTCTCATAGGTGGTTTAAACATTGGGCTGGCGAAGAATAACCCCGTCACTGAGTATACGGTGTCCGAGGCCTGATGTCAAGGCCTTCCTCTGAATAGCGGCCACTCGAAAGAGGGGGGAGAGACCAGTAGTTCCAGGAACTAGAGCATCAACATGATAAGTGAAATACGCAAATTACCTGATACCCTTGATGGATTTTTGACAGTATGATAAATCTGCCTCTATGCGCTCTGCTGTACGTTGTTGAACGGTAGACCTGTTGTCACACAGCCCACTGCGAGGCAAGTCCCATCAGTCAATCATACGCAATTGCCGTTCACGGAGATGAAGGGGGGCCAATTCCGGGGGCAAGGNNCATGATAGCACAATCGGCTCGAACACATCGTTCTCCGAATCGAAAAGAAGGGCCGAAGGCGACCGCCACGGCTGTGAAGGGCCTTCTTCGCTGCAACGAGGATATGAATGCCACGATCGGCGATCAACGGATCTCGGACAGGATGGAAACTGAGGCATTCACCGAATTCATCACCTGCAGACTCGCCCATGAAGCAAGACTCAAAAGCTCGCTTGTTGCCAAATACCTGCACGCAAGGGAAACGCGACTCCTCAAATCTCAGAAGGTCAAACGAAACGATCTTGAGAAGTACCGCATTCTTCGGTTCCAACGTTTTAAAGAATATGAAGAAGNNCTTGCGGGTTCAAGGGTCTATGGCAGAAATCCCAAGCCAGATGAAGAGCGTTCGCATTTCGTGACACTTGTCCTACTCTCCATTAGAAGAATCAAATCTGAGTTGTCGGATCTCATGCGCTTGCCCGGACTGACTGGGATGGCCAACAGGCGGCTCTCCACCGACTGGAAGAGGTTTGTTCGACGATTGGGGTTCCGTCCTCCAAAGAAAAAACATGTTCACTGAATTCACCGTCATGGCAACATCCGGAAACGGGCATGCCAGACTCAGGGTGTCGACGCAGCAGCAAGATGAATTGTCGACTTGACATCGATCGGCGATGCTGGACTCCAGGGCATCCCTTCTGAATTGCCCCCTCCACCACCACCTCTACGCCCGCCGCCTCGTGACATACCTCCACCCCGAAGGCCTCCTCCGGCAGATCCCGCTGAACTTGCGTCGTTGTCCGCGCCACCTCGTTCCCCGCGTCCCACTTTGGAAGCATCAAGCTTGCCCGCCTCCATTTCCATAGAAACCTCTGAGCCGGGATCTGCACCGAGGGCAAACCGAAGCGCACCCGGTTGCCGAAGAGGGACTTTCATCTTGTATATGAGCTGTCCTTTGGATTGCACGACATTGACGACTGAACCGGGGATCTGGAGAGTTGAATACATTGTGACATCATTTTTCCCTGGGCCGAGGACTTCCAGATCTCGAAGGGCCTCCGGTGGAATCCCCTGGTGTTCTTCTATTTCCCCTTCCACACCTGTCTGATTTGGCCTGTGTACACCCTCTTTCATAAACCCAACCGGATAGTGCAAGCCCATCCTTCCCTCATTGGTCTGGAACCAAACAGTAAACCCGAGACTGACGAACTGTCTCTGGAAACGTTCATTGGAGGAGGTGAGACAAATGTAGAGGAAGTCCTTGTCGTTGCGAATGCCGAGCGCTATCGGCGTATCTGTGACAGGAGTCAACCCCGTGCTCCAGCCATTCGTGGATCCGGCGACATCAACCGTTGCATCACTCCAGACGCTGTTGAGGTTCTGTGTGCTGCCACAGCCTGCAAGAAGCAGCGCACAGATCGCAACGAGGATGTCCTGCCGGAACTTCTTGAGAGAAACCGGATGTTCGAACGTGAACAATCGATCGTGGGACATAGGAGCGTTTCCCTTGTGGAATGTAGAGATATATCGTATTGGACGCCGCAGCGGACGCCAGGTTTAATCTCCATGGGCACTGGGACCGTCTCGCTTGAGAAGAATTCGGATGTTTTGTACACTGCATCAAAAATCCAGTGTCGGAGAAGACCTTTGTTTTCTGTTTAGATAGACTTTCCTGGTGGGCCGTTGTGAAGCGACGAATCACGATGTTTGGGTGTTGATTGATTGGAGGTAGACATGGGATCTGCGGATTTGAGGGCAATTTCAGAGTCTTTTAGGAATACCCCTCCCATGCCGGTGCTCTTCATCGGTCATGGGAATCCCATGAATGCCATCACAGTAAATCAATTTTCATCGGGGTGGAAGGCGGTGGGGAAGAGCCTTCCGGTTCCCAGCGCCATCTTCTGTATCTCAGCACATTGGGAGACAAATGGCGTTTATATTACGGCTATGGAGAAGCCAAGGACAATCCATGATTTCGGAGGTTTTCCCCCGGAGCTTTATCAGGTCGAATATCCTGCTCCGGGAAGTCCGGAACTTGCAATGATGGCACAACAGACTCTGATGCCCACCGAGGTCGGACTGGACCAGCGGTGGGGGCTGGACCATGGTTGCTGGAGCGTGCTCCGTCACCTGGTCCCGGACGCAAATATTCCGGTGGTGCAGATGAGCCTGGATCATGCGAAATCGCCCAGTGAGCATTTTGCTCTCGCTGGTGAGCTCAGAGAACTCCGAACAAAAGGTGTGCTCATCGTTGCAAGCGGCAATATGGTTCACAATCTCCGGCTCCTTGACTGGGAGGCTACTGCTGGAGCTGACTGGGCTCTTGCAGCGAACGAAAAGATTAAGATGCTGATTGCGCAAGGAGACAACAGGGCTCTCACACATTACCAAACCCTGGGATCGGATGTGCAAAGGGGGATACCAACACCTGAGCATTACCTCCCTATGCTCTACGCCTTGGCATTACGGGAGGAAAAGAGCAAAGTAGCGCTGTTCAATGATGCAATGGATCTCGGAGCGCTTTCCATGACTTCGTTCCGCATCGACAACGATGAGTAGTAACACCGGGCAGGAACCCACCTTGCGAATCACAAGGAAAGACAAGGAAGGATGCTATGTCCAAACCTATGATCGTGTTGCTCATTCTGCTTGGACTGTTCATCGTGGCGCAGTTCGTTCGTCCTCCTCTGAACGTTGCCACTGGCTCCCCGACGGATGCCATCGTCCCAAAGTTCCCTGTCCCGATGACCATACAGGCGCTCTTACGGCGTTCCTGCTATGATTGTCATAGCAACAACACTGTGTACCCGTGGTATTCCTATGTCGAACCGGCTGGCTGGCTCCAAGCGTCCCACATCAAGGACGGGAAACATGCACTGAATTTTGATGAATTCATGTCGTATCCCGCCGCGAAACAATATCATCGCTTTGGTGACATCAGGGAACAAATCGAAGAAGGGAACATGCCGCTGTCATCCTACACGCTCATTCATCGTTATGCAATTCTCTCCCCTGAGGAAAAAGAATCATTGATTCAATGGACCGAGAACATGAGGGATACGATGAGGAACTGGTATCCGATCGACAGCCTTCAACATGCACACCGTCCACGTTAGAATCTTCCGTGGGAATATCGCCGGCGCTCGGCTGGGCGTTGATATCCAACGCCTAGAGGATGCTTCCACGCTAGAAGGCGGCACACTAGAACAGAACCTTCTGCGTTCGATGTGGCATTACTGAGCGACGATCCAAACTTCGGTATCCTCTTCGTCATTCTTAATATACACCGCTCCACCTTCCTTGCCGAGAAATGGAAGCAATCCCTTCCAACCAATATTCAATGCCGCTTCCCCATTGTCATCACTCTGATCGATATCGATATCCCCCAGCGACATGCGGAATGTTCGCTTGCCGTGTTTGTACGTTTCCACAAGTATCCGATGATCGCCTTTCATTTCGTGTGGAATATCCAGGTCGTCCATGTACATTGTTATTTCCGATCCATCTTCTGGGTCCTGAACCTTCAGAGACTCCTCCTTGCCATCCAAAACTGCCAGTACCATCTCTTTCGTGATAAGGTCATTTTTCATATGGTTGGTGAAATGGAGGTCCTTGTTTGAATCTTTCAGGGCCATTCTGGCTACAGGCTCTGTTACAGCGATAAGGGTCTTCTTGTCCCCCTTTTCCTTTAGTTCAATCCAGAGTGCCTTTCCTGACGATGCCGCTAAGAGAAGGGCAGAAGAGCAAAGCAGCAAACCCAACGTAAGCATGACCAATATTGACTTTTTCATGGTTCCGGCCTTTAGAGTGGTGAACTCGATTGGGGGGCATAAAGGTAGTACGTATCCGGAAGGATTTGTTGCAGTTNNAGGAGACAAAAGGGAATCTGGGGCTTTGTCGGTAGCCCCAGACTCATTCCCTGCTTTCCTGTGTGTCGGTCAGCCTCAGGAGGATTTCCCCGTTGAGGCAAGTCTTGGATTTCAACAAATGCGACTTTTCACCACGTTATCGCCTATGACCAGCTGTACGTCCTCCACCGCCGGAGCTCCGACTTCCTCCAAAACCCGATGAGTGGCTTGCCGAAAAGGCGGCATGAGATCCATTGTAGAGCGGGGCGTAGGATCTGTAATACCCATGGGACCGATAGTATGGACTAAACCGGACGCTGAAGTACCACGGAGAGTAATACGGATAGCCCCATCCCCAATACGGGTTATAGTAGTAATAGGGATAATAGGAGCCGCCGTAATCGGTATACTCACCGTTACCCTGCGGAGAGCTCTTAGGCTGCATCATGGCGCTGATGACGTATTCGCTAACGCCGGAATCAGACAACGCAATGACATCCCTGGGGCGCAGCTGAAACGATTCGCCGGATGCGTCAAGCATCTGGACAATGACGCTGTCGCTGATACCCGCATCAGACATCCTTATGATGTCCTCGGCGCTTAGCATTTGCGTGGAATCTGGCTGGGCCATCCTTGCTCTATGATAATGTGCGTAGTAACTCGGTCCGCACCCCGTCGCAATTGCTGCACCGGCAAACAACAACACTGCCACCACGAGCTTCTTCATTGGAGATCCTCCTTTTCATCAACCTCTCTGCATCGCTTCACCACTATAGTGACAAATTTCTGGTCGATTTGGTTTACCCGGCCAACTTCCCTCCTGGGCCGTAAGGCAGGAAAACCGGCCGGTTTCTTGGTATAATTCAGGTAATGCAATATATTTTCCTACGAGTATGCCTGTGCCGAAAGAACTCATTCTCCTACAACGGAGATTGCATCTATTGGAATGATGCGGTATCTTCAAAATCAAGTGAACACTATGGGCCTTTTCGTCGATTCATGATGGGGAGGCTTTTTCCAATTTCGATGATACCCTCGCAAGGAGATTCTCCGTGAAAGTGTTTCCTTCAAGTATTCATGCAGCGCGTTTACCGTGGCCCCAGGTTTTGACGGCGTTGATTCTTCTCCTCTCGGCGTTCTCAGCCTTGAGTTATGCCGGTCCGGGGGAATTCCAGGGGAATACCGATGTGGGCAACGTCAAACTCCCCGGCTCGGTGAAGTTTGACTCAGCACAAAAGACTTATCGTGTGACAGGCAACGGCGAGAATATCTGGGGGAATGCGGATGCATTCCAGTTCGTCTGGCGGTTGTGTGAAGGTGATGTCGTCCTGAAAAATACGATCGTGTGGGAAGGGAAAGGTAACCATCCGCATCGCAAGGGGGGGTGGATGCTTCGTGCGGGACTTGAAAAGGACGACGCCTATGTCGACGCAGTCGATCATGGCGAAGGGTTGATTTGCATGCAGTACCGAAAATCGAAAGGGGGACCGACGCAGGAAGTCCAGTCCGCCTTCAGGGGAACTGCCACGTTCGTCCTCGAACGTCATGGTGGACAGATGAGCATGACGCTCATCGATAGCCTCGGCGCAGCACATCCGGTCGGGTCTGTTTCGATCGAGCTGCCGACCAAACTCTACGCTGGCCTTGCTGTCTGCTCCCATGACTCCACCGTTTCCGAAACAGCCGTCTTCTCTCATGTAGAATTCCTTCAAGAGGGGGTTATGCCAGCCGAGAATCGCATAGTGCAGAGCACGCTTGAAACGATAAACATTGACACTGGGCTTCGGACCGTTGTCCGAACCGCCAAAGAGCACTTTGAGGCGCCCAATTGGAGTCGCGATGGGAAGACCTTCTTCTATAACGGTCTGGGGAAAATCTACACGCTTCNNCTTCCGGTATCAGGTGGCACGCCGAAGCTCCTCAACACCGGCTTTGCGACCAAATGCAACAACGATCACGGTCTCTCGCCCGATGGGTCACAGCTCGTGGTGAGCCATCACGGTGCCGACGGGAAATCCATCATCTATATCCTGCCAAGCTCGGGAGGCGAACCGCGTCAAGTGACCACTCTCGGTCCTTCGTACTGGCATGGATGGTCACCGGATGGCAAGACTCTCGCCTACTGCGCAGAGAGAAACGGTGACTTCGACGTGTATACGATTCCTGTCGAAGGAGGCAAGGAAACACGCTTGACCAACACACCCGGTTTGGATGACGGTCCGGACTATTCTCCGGATGGCAAGTTTATCTACTTCAACTCCTTCAGAACCGGTCAGATGAAGATTTGGAAAATGGGCGCCGACGGTTCCAATCAGACGCAGGTAACGCCGAATGACAACTTCGGCGACTGGTTTGCTCACCCGTCGCCTGATGGGAAATGGATCGTCTTCGTTTCGTATGACAAGAGTGTGGAGGGACATCCCGCCAACAAAGATGTTGTTCTGCGTATCATGCCCGCGTCGGGCGGAGAGCCCAGGATCATTGCGACGTTGTTTGGTGGACAAGGGACCATCAATGTCCCGTCCTGGTCGCCGGATAGCAAGAACATCGCATTTGTCAGCTACGGGTTGGTTGCTCCGTGAATGCCGCAGCCATTGCCACGAATTGCAAATGGAATGAGGATCAGCATGGACAACTCCGAGTATTCTCGCAGAACATTTCTTAAGTTCATGGGAACAAGTTCCCTTGCACTTGCACTCTCCAAATCCAGGCTTGTTGCAATGATGAATCATAAGGCCAGCATCGGACTCCAGCTCTATACCGTACGTAGACTCATCGAGAACGACTTCGACGCAACGATTCGCAGGATTGCGGAAATGGGGTTTGCCGGGATCGAAACGTACGACCTTCCGAAGTCTGTCGAACTGAATCGTGCTGCGAAGGTCTTCAGGGACAACGGCCTGAAAATCTTCTCCATGCATGTCGAACTGCCGGTAGGAGACCGGCGCGACTATGCCCTGAAACTGGCCGATGCCTACGACTGTGACCGGGTGGTGTATCATGGATGGCCACAGGGAGAGAAGTTCAAGGACATGGATGCGACGAAACGGACCGCGGAAGCGTACAACGAGGCTGCAGCCTTCCTGCGAACACACGGGCTCAGGTTCGGCCTCCATAATCATTGGTGGGAGTACGAAAAGACGGATGGTGTGTATCCAGCCTACTATCTTTTGGAACACCTTGACAAGGAGATCTTCTTTGAGATCGACACCTACTGGGTGAAGACCGCAGGACAGGATCCGGCCAAGGCGGTGGCCGATTTTGGAAAACGTGCACCACTCCTTCATATCAAGGATGGTCCTGCTGTCAAAGGTGATAGGTTGTATGCCCAGCTGCCCGTGGGTGACGGTGTGATGGACTTCCCAGCCATCGTCGAGGCGGCGAACGGGAATACGGAGTGGATGATCGTCGAGTTTGATGAGTATGACAAGGACATCTTTGACGGAATACAAAAAAGCTATACATACCTCACGCAACACGGGTTGGGCGAAGGAAAGGTCTGATAACTGTTCAGACCGTCAGCGTTGTTGATCGTAATCCCAAAGGAATCTTCATCGTGAAAGTCCTCTTTATTGGTGGAACGGGAAATATCAGCACTTCTGTGAGCAGGCTCTGCGTCGAACGGGNNATTCCGGGCGCAACATCTCTCGTGGGCGATATCTCACGACCCGATCAAATGGCCAGACTCCTTCGCGACCACCAGTGGGATGTTATCGTCGATTGGATTGCCTATACGCCAGGCGATATCGAGCGCGACATATCGCTTTTCAAAGACAAGACAAGGCAGTTTGTCTTTATCAGCTCGGCGTCCGTTTATCAGAAACCTCTGACCCATCCCGTTGTCACAGAGTCAACTCCGCTCTGCAATCCGTACTGGGAATATTCACGGAACAAGATCGCGTGCGAAGAAAGGCTGAACCGTGCCTATCGCGAATCCGGGTTTCCTGTCGTCATCGTTCGCCCCTCACTCACGTACGACACCGTAATCCCGGTGGCGCTCGGAGGATGGACCGAATTCACCATTATCGATCGCATCCGGCAGGGGCGCAAGATCATCGTCCATGGCGATGGGACATCACTATGGACGATCACGCACGCCGAGGATTTTGCGAAAGGGTTCGTCGGCCTGCTCGGTCACCAGCAGGCAACGGGACACGCCTTCCATATTACTTCCGACGAGATTCTCACGTGGGACCAGATCTATCAGGCAGTTGCTGAGGCGGCAGGCCGCGTGGCCAACATTGTCCATATCGCCTCAGACTTCANNCTTGGGGGTTTGATGGGCGACAAGGCTGTGAGCGTCATCTTTGACAATTCAAAGATTAAGCGGTTCGTCCCTGGGTACGTCGCCACGATTCCGTTCAGGGAAGGGTTCAAGAGAACACTTTCCTGGTTTGAAGCTGATCCCGCCCGTTGCATCGTGAAGCAGGAAACGCATGACTGGATGGATCGCATGATTCAGGCATACGAGCGGTCTACAAAGTAGTCTCTTTCCAACAAGATCTCCAGGCAAGGTCCTCCTAAAGCAACTTGCTTCTTGTGATTTCTAATTGCCATTTCTCAGTTGGCAACTATGAAACCTCTCTTTCTCACATTGCTGGTGCTGTTACTCCGCGCGCCCGCAGTGCGTGCCGCCCCCGACGCTGAGGAATTGGAATATGTGAGAACGGTATCGCTGTATGCGGGTTATGGATCGGAAATATTTTACCTAGGTGCATTGTTCCAAGTGAATCAACAGTATTCCGTGGGGCCATTTCTCGGCGGATTCCTTGTCAGATCGGACGGCCGAGTATATGGAATTGCCGGTTTGGGTCTCAGAAACACTTTTTATCTTAGTCCTTATGGCAAAGGAAAGTTTCTGAGAGTCAACAACCTGACAGTCGACCTCCTGTACTTACCCGAATTTGAATCATCCAGATCTCAAAGCTATTGGTCCTTCCATGGAGTGGGAATCGAAACCACGGTCGGTCACGATTGCATCTTAGGATGGGGAATTGGCGTTTCGTGGGGAGTTGGATTCTCTCTGAGTTTTCATCGGGAGACTCAGCCATACATCGGGCCGGCGCTGAAATTGGGACTTCATATTGATGTGTGACTTGTCAATCGGTAATGACACTATTCTGAACCGGTGATTGCTTATTTCCTTACTCTGCAGTATCATGAAAATCATTTTATTCGGTTGTTCCTCCACGTTTTGCCGCCGAATTTCAATGTTAACGCAATGAGGCTATCCTTTGAGACAGTTTTGGTTGAGGATTTTGGTGTTCGTGACTGTTCCCGTGTTTTCGTATGCCGTGATGGGGCCGGTGCTCAATGCCGCCGAGAATGGATATTCCCGGGATTCTCTGCAATACGGCACAACGGTGCAAGAGCCTTTAAAAGGCGCTGATTCCAATCGGCTCCCTCGCCTCTCGGTCAAGGGCAATCGGTTTGTTGATCCGCAAGGCAATCCTGTGCTGATCCGGGGAGTTGCCATTATTGATCCGAGCGACATCGAGAAGCAGGGACACTGGAACAAGAATCATTTCGAGCAGGTCAAGAAGATGGGCGCCGTGCTGGTCAGAATTCCCATCCATCCCTCATCGTGGCGCGAAAGAACACCCAATGGCTATCTCAAATTGCTCGACCAGGCCGTTGAGTGGTGCACGGAGCTGAGGATGTATGTGATGATCGATTGGCACTCCATTGGCAATTTGAGGACCGGCTTGTTTCAGAATCCCATGTACAACACTACTCAAACAGAGACCTTTGAGTTCTGGAGAACCATCGCCGGCCATTATCGTGGGAAAAACCCCACGGTTGCCTTCTATGAAATTTTCAATGAGCCTACCTCGATGTTCAATCAGCTTGGCCCCGTTTCGTGGGAGGAATGGAAACGATTCAACGAGGATGTGATAACTCTGATCAGGGCCTTTGATCGTCAGACGATTCCGCTCGTTGCTGGGTTCGACTGGGCGTACGATCTTGCTCCAGTGCGGTATGCTCCGATCGCGGCTGAGGGAATCGGCTATGTGGTGCACCCCTATCCGGACAAAAGGTCAAAACCGTGGGAAGGGAAGTGGGAGGAAGATTTCGGTTTTGTCGCCGGTCAGTATCCGGTGTTTGCCACGGAATTCGGGTTTGGTGGAGGGAAATTTAGTCCTGCGGAGTACGAGCAATATGGCACTACCATTGTGAACTTTCTCGAGGAACGAGGAATAAGCTGGGCAGTCTGGGTGTTCGATACAAACTGGCGCCCCGAGCTCCTCAAGTCCATTGAACCGTATTCGTTTACTCCTTTCGGCGAGTTCTTCAAGAACATCCTTCAGATGAAACGGGCCCAACAGGACAGCCTTAAGAAAGCTCCGTAGATAGGGTGCATGAAGATTTGCTAATACAATAAAGAGCTCTTCGTTGGAAGAGCTCTTTTTTTTGGGATGACTAGCGCTCGCGGGCAATACTACTCACTTGCACTGAAACACGCGATATGAGTGTGGTTTGAGGTTCACTTCAACAGTGGTGACCTCCTCACGATTCCGCCCAAACAACGGGACGTCTTGCCCGTGCGTTCCCTCCAGAGTTTCACCCGAAAGAATGTCGATGATCTTCCCCGTTCCTTTGCTGATAATGACATTGACCTTGGTGGGTTCAGGCAGGAATGATTCGACGATAAAAGTCCCATTGTCATAGACGAACAGAGAAACCTGCGATCCTCCTGCCAGGCGGATGGGGATATCCTGCGAAAGGACTTGGCGGATTCTATTCAACACGCCGGGCGGAAGATTGTAGAGATTTGAAAAGTTCTCCGGAATGGTGAGGACAAAGAGCGAACCATTGGCGTAGCCTGCCTGCAAAAGAAGAGGCCAGCCCAGACCTGAGTCAAGCGCCGAAATATCCTCCCAAGCATCATTAGTGAAATAGTGAACCTGGGGAATCAACATCCTTTCCTTGACAGATGATGGGGGATTCCCNNAAGTCGGCGACTTGGGATTTTCTCTCCAGACACCGTACTTCCGCGATTTGTTCAATACCTCTTTCTTGCAGGGCTCTCAGTAATCCCGACGTAATCACCACATTGTGACCACGCTCGAGCTGGTTCTTGATCTTCGTAACAATATCGGGATCTGCCTTAGCGGACTCGGTGAGCAGAATCGTCTTCTCGCTGTCGGGAAACACGGGCACGATGTCCATGGGAATTCCGATCATGCCAAGAAAATTCTGGAGAAAGTCCTCTCCTGAAGAGTTGAATGGCTTATAGCTTTTGATTCCCACGGGATGACCCAGGTTGCCGAGAACGGCATCCACAGTCTCAAACGCGTATCCTGCAGCCCTGGCTATGGTTGTTGGAGCGGTGTTCCCAGTGCGTGCGGGTTTCATCATCGCATCGATATCAAAGCTTGTTCCACCGGTTTGCCAGGCTCCCCGGTCAATGGGAGGAAGTGGTCTGCTCAACGAACCGAAATCGAAAAGGGTAATTTCCGGGGCCTTGGCGAAAAGGGTGAGCCAGAGCTGTTCCGCGTATCGATCCAGATAGACTAAATTGAAAGGATCCACCCATCCGCCCCCGTTTCCTCCCGGCTTGATAGCGCTGAAATACCGATAGATGAGATAGCTCTCATATTGCTGGAGGTGTTGCTGTGTCCTGACTGGGTCGCGCGTCTCGGTGCCTGTGTAAATTCCGTCGAACAACAAGGGCTCTGTCGCCAGGTCAAACCCGAGAGCCTGAAAATGTTCGTACCAGTTTGGGAACTTGATGACGACCTTCACCTTGGGGTTTACGGCTTTTGCAGGTTTGATGACCAGCTCCGAGGCGGCCTCCGTCATGAGTTTGAGTCGATAGTCGGTCCAGCTGAGATTCCCCTTTGCTTTGATGCACATCGCGCACTTGCAGTTCGTGAAGAAAAAATCATCCAGGATGATTTCATCAAAATGCCGGGCCGTGAACTCTACGATTTCCTTCGCTCTCTTCCTGTGTTCGGGGTTCGAAAAGCAAAATGTCTCAAACCGGTTGCGCTCATTCATCGTAAACGTTATGCCACCCGCGACTTCCACACCTTTGTCGCGAAAAAACTTCTTTGCAGCCTCAATGGTTGGCGCATCCACCAGGATCTTGTCGCGGTGGGTTTCGAGGTAGATCTTGTCCACCTTGACCTGCCGCGATATCAAGCCCCAGAGTGAATCGAGCTTTCTGGTATCGCCCATGTCACGTACTTCGTAGGCGCGGGCATAGACCGAAACCCGGAAGTTCTTGTACTGGCCCGCGAAAGCTTCAGGGCCGGCGTACGAAAGCATGAGAGTGAACGCAAGAGCAAGGAACTGTTTCATGGTTTTGGCTGTACCGTTATGGTATTGGATGAGTTGGAACTGCCGGGCTGGTCAATGTTGTGGTTCAATGTAGGGCATTGGCAAGAGGTATGCAAACTCCACAACAACGGAATGACCGGCCTTGAACTTCACCGCCGGTTCACCTACCTTGAGTAAGGACGATGCATCGTCAAAATATGCACCTCCCCTTCACACCGATGCTTTGTCCGTACAAAAACTCCTCAATGCATAATGCGAATATTTCCAGGAGTCTAACCATGAAACCTCTCACCGACCGGCTGTCAATGTTGGGGTTGGCAGTCCTCCTGCTTTCCGGTCAATCAACCTCTTCGGGGAAGCCCATGATTGAACAGAAACCGTTCGGCGTACTGTCCGATGGAAGGGAAGTCTCAATCTTTACTCTGGTGAATTCAACCGGGATGAAAGCAAGCATCATCAACCTTGGTGCGGCGTTGGTCTCCCTAAGTGTGCCCGACAAGAACGGACGATTCGAGGATGTTGTTCTCGGTTACGACGATCTTGCAGGGTATGTGAATGACCAATCTTCTCAAGGCGCCACGGTTGGACGGTATGCCAATCGGATTGGCAAGGCGAGTTTTTCGATCGATGGCCAACGCTATGTTCTTCCCAAGAACAGCGGTGAAAACCATCTCCACGGTGTGTTCGGCAAGATGCTCTGGAGTGCCGCCCCGGTCCAAACCGACTCCAGTCAATCGGTGACGATGACTTATGTGAGTCCTGATGGGGAGGAAGGCTTTCCCGGGACTGTTACTGCAAAAGTCACGTACACGCTCAACGACAAGAACGAGTTGGTCATTCACTATACGGCTGTGACCGATCGGCCCACGGTCTTCAATCCCACAAACCATGCATATTTCAATCTTAGTGGAGACTTCACCAAGCCCATTCTTGACCACGTGGTAGAGATTGCTGCCGACAGTTTTACGCCGGTAGATGCCGGACTCATCCCTTCGGGGGAAATTGCAACTGTAGCCGGGACACCGCTCGACTTTCGGAAACCAACCAGGTTGGGAGCCCGGATCGAGGATCCAATTGAGCAGATGCGCTTCGGCGGGGGATATGATCACAATTGGGTGCTCAATGGCTTTGATGGATCGCTCCGTCATGTTGCGTCCGTGTATGAACCGGGAAGCGGACGTTATATGGAAGTGCTGACCGATCAACCGGGAATCCAGCTCTATACGGGAAATTTCCTCGATGGATCCGTTAAAGGAAAAAAGAACATTGCCTTCGGGAAGCGCACAGCCGTCTGTTTGGAAACGCAGCACTTTCCTGATTCGCCGAACAAACCAAACTTTCCTTCTGTCACGCTCAGGCCGGGGGAACAATTTCGGTCAACGACCATTTATAGATTCTCAATCCACTAAAGCGGACAACTCTGGAACAATCAGTCATGATGAAGCAGCTTTGCGCGTTGTGTATTCTCATCTCAACGGGATTATTCTCCATGACAAGTGCAGCGACCGTCATCCCGGCCAATAGCCCGCACATCCAGTATCTAGGCCGATGGGATATGACGGATCCGCTGCATCCGAAGCACTCCTGGCCGGGGGTTTCCATCGTTGCGGCCTTCACCGGGACCAGCATCGGCGTTCGCATGACCGACTCCATNNCGACTACGCGCTCGCCGAAAATCTCCCTGCAGGCAATCACTTGCTGAGGCTCTCGCTTCGAAACATTGCTTTTGATGTGGTGTTTTCCGTTGGGGGAATTCTTCTCGATGACGGCGCAACACTGCTTGACCCACCTCTGCTTCCGTCCAGAAAGATAGAATTCGTGGGAGATTCGTTCACCGCCGCAGAGAGCGATGAGGCACCAATAGGATCATCGTTAGNNACGATCCCCGATTTGTTCGACCGGACGCTGATGGAACGCAAGGAGCCCACATGGGATTTCAAACAATGGGTTCCTGATCTTGTGGTGGTTGCCCTCGGACTCAATGATCACTCAGGTCTCAAGGGCAAGGACGGTGTTGTGCCCGATGCGAAATCGGCGATGTTTCGAAAAGCATATCACGAATTCCTGGCAAGATTGCGGTCAGTGTATCCAGATGTCAAGATCATGGCCGTTGCAGCTCCTGTGGAATGGATCCGCGCCAATGTCGAACAGGCTNNGACACACGCCTTGATGGCGGAAGAGATTATCAAAGCCATTGATCAGGCGGGGATCTTTGCAAATCAGAAATAGCGTTTAAAATTGATCACAATCGTGAGGGTTGCCTGTGAAGGTTCGTGTTCTTCAAGCGTGTTGGATGCTCTCCCTCCTCCTTGGTATTTCCGCAAGTTCCTTATTTGCTCAAACCCCTCCTTCGGCGGCTGATTTGCATACCAGTGCCGCAGGGTATTATGAAAACCATGGGGTCAACGTCATGGTGTTTGACGATTATTATCCGGAAGGACACCAAGGCGGCGTGACGATTGTGGAAGGGGGGCGGCGGGTTGCCACGAATGGTGATGTCCGTCTCGAGCCCGCTCCAGGGCAATGGGCTCCGGTACCGGTGGTGGGGAAAAGAACCATCGACAGTGCACGGGGAACAATTCGGGTGGAACTTGCGTATCCGGATTCTTCGAAGAACCGAAGAGGATTCAATCCGATCGACTATCCGGATCTCTCTTTCAAGTATTCCATTACCACGTATGGTGTCGGCCCGGCAATCAGGGTGGTAGTCGATCTTGAGAAGCCTCTGCCGTCGGAGTGGATTGGCAAGGTGGGGTTTAATCTCGAGCTGTTCCCGGGCACGTATTTTGGTGAGTACTATTTTATGGATGGAAAGTCGGGGCCATTCCCACGCCAGGCGAATGGTCCGATGGTCAAAGATACCACGGGCGAGGTGGAGATCGCAGCCATGGTATCGGGTCGTCGTCTTGTTGTTGCGCCGGGCAAACCGGGGAAGGAAATGAGCATCGTCAGTACGACCGGTGTGCTGCAACTCCTCGATGAGCGCGGCCTGACCAACAACGGATNNAGAGCCGATCCAGCTTATCCGGGTCAGAGAGGGTGCTGAGGAGGTTGTGAAGAGGGTTCAGAATCCAATCCCATGGGGGAACTTTCTTCGATACAAATACCTGAGGTTTGATTTTACTGAAGTGGCAGATGAAGGGCTCTATAAGATCAGTTATGGGACCGATACCTCGCATGAATTTGAAATTCGGCATGATATCTTTGCCCGAAATGTCTGGCAGCCCACATTGGAATATTTCCTTCCGGTGCAGATGTGCCACATGAGTGTCCATGATCGATTCAGGATGTGGCATGGGCTCTGCCACATGGATGATGCAACCATGGCGCCGGTGAATCATGACCACTTTGACGGCTACTTCCAGGGTGGCGAGACATTGACAAAATTCCATTCCGGCGAGCATGTGCNNCCGGCGACTATGACCTCAGGGTGGAATCGCAATGTGAAACTGTCTGCAGGCTTGCCGAGGCGTACGAATTCTTTAAAGATGACTATGATGCGACCTCAATCAATGAAGAGACGCACACTACCGAGATGCACGTGCCTGATGGAATCCCCGATATCCTTCAGCAAATTGAACACGGGGTGCTGAGCGTTGTCGGGGGATATGAATCGATGGGGCGGCTGTACAGGGGAATCATTTGCCCGACTCTGCGCCAGTACAATTGGCTGGGTGATGCTTCGACGATGTCGGACGGACTCGTCTATGGGCCGCATGAGGTTGATCCTATACTTCACAAGCCGCTTCCGAACGATGACCGGCTGCTCTTTACCGAAGAGAATCCCAAAAGGGAACTCAATTCGGCGCAGGCGCTGGCTGCTACGGTCAGAGTGCTGAGAATTTACCGTCCTGCGTTGGCTGACCGGTGTCTGCATGTCGCAGAAGCTCTCTTTGCCTCAACGCAGGGAGGCCGGATATTGGATAGACTCAATGCCGCGGCGGAGCTCTACCTTACGACCGGAAAGGCGGAATACAAGGAATACGTGACGGAACACGAAGATCTGTTATGTTCCAGTGTCTTTATGTGTAGTGATGTGTTGGGGAGAGTTGTCGCGAAACTGGGTGATCCGAAACTGAAGCAAAAGGCAGAACAGGCGGTAAGACAGGCGTTTGTGCAAGTCAAGGCTGTGGAAAAGGAAGATCCCTATGGTGTTCCATACAGGCCGGAAATCTGGGGCGCTGGGTGGGATGTGCAGGATTTCGGTGTTAAGCTCATGTTGCTGCATCTGTCCTTTCCAGACGCGTTCCCTGCCGACTATGCCTTTAATGCATTGAATTTCGTTCTTGGCTGTCATCCCGGGGAAAACACCGCGAGCTTTGCTTCCGGCGTCGGAGCGAAATCGCTGACCGTTGCCTATGGCGCGAACCGAGATGATTGGTCGTATATCCCCGGCGGGGTTGGAAGCGGCACTGCATTGATTCGGCCTGACCTGCCAGAGCTGAAGACGTGGCCATATTTCTGGCAACAGACCGAATATGTTATGGGGGGAGGATCAATGGATTTTCTCTTCCTGGCACTTGCAGCAGATCATTTGGCGAACAAATAATCGTTTCTGTAAATACTCCCATTTGAACAATACTCCGTTGCCACACAAGAAATCCGGTCTCGACAGATGTCCCAATTGTCAAAACCACCTCTCTCCTGGAGATAATTTCTGTCCGCAATGCGGTCAGGAAAACCGTGACCTCCAGCTTCCTTTCTGGCATTTGGCTGCCGAGGCGGTGGAAGGGCTGTTGCACTTTGATGGCAAGTCGTTTCGCACCCTGCGAGCACTTGTCCTTCATCCCGGATTCTTGACGAATGAGTTCGTCGCAGGAAAACGAGCGAGCTACGTCCCTCCCGTCAGGCTCTACATTCTCATCAGCGTTCTCTTCTTTTCTCTTCTTTCATTCACTTCATCGAAGAGCTCACATAGCCGACAGACCGGATCGACCGATCGCTCGCATGCCGGAACCGCGGAGCAATCGAGCACCCGCATGTCTTTCTACTCGATTACGTCGGATGAACTGATTGGATTGACCGATGTACAGGTCGATTCGCTCCTGATTGCCAGGGGGATTGAACAGACTCCGATGAAGCGGTATGTTGCTAGACAAATCAGAAACATTGCGTCGGGTGGGGGGGCGGAATTCGATCACCTGCTGCTGAAAGGTGTGTCGTACATGATGTTTGTGCTGATACCGATTTTTGCCTTAATTCTCTATGTATTGTATCGCGGGAAAGTGGTTCCGTATCTCGATTCCCTTGTGTTTTCCATTCACTTTCACTGCTTCGTGTTTCTGCTCCTGTCACTCTGCGTCGTACTCGACAAATTCTTCGGGTCATGGCCGATTCTCGCCGCTTCGGTTCTTGTCCTTCCCGGTTATGCTGTTCTTTCTCTGCTAAAGGTGTACCAGCAGAGATGGCCCGCCACAATTCTCAAGGCGTGCGCCCTCGGCATACTTCACCTCACGTCAATTGCAGCATGTTTCTTTGCAACGGCGTTGCTAAGCATCGTTGTGTTTTGAAGCACGCTTGTTCCCTCTCTGGAGTGGCGTACGATGCTGAGGAACCAATGGACTGTTTAAGTCGTTCTTGTGAACAGCAATACGGGAACGAATGGATGGGAAGGATGCCTGGTCGTACCAGTCAGAACTATTAAAAGGCGCCAGTATGAAATTCATCTCGAATAACTGTGTGGCGATCCACCTCGCCGATCTGTCATCCGCCGAGGAATTCTATAGCGAGGTGATGGGGTTCCGACTGATCAGCAAGACTGATATTCAGCTAGAGTACGATACGGGGCATTTCTTCCTGTACGTTAACAAAGGAAAGACCCTTCAGCCGCCCATTCCCTCTCTTTCGGTGGAGAGCGCAAAGGATGCCAAGGGGTACCTTGTAAGAAATGGCTGCCAGATTGTTGACGACCGAGGGTCATCCCTGTATTTCAAGGATCCCTTCGGTGTTGTGTATGATATTATTGAACAATAATCAGCCCTATTTCGTGAACGCCGCCAGCATTGCCGACTCAAAGAACCTCTCTAATGGTGTGAGGATTGACCCGAAGAATCTGAACTCGCTGGTTTCAAACCCTCCAGGCAGTTGAACATCGCCCTTGTTGTGTGATAGTCGGCCTTCCAGATCGTTCCCTTTGGACTATGAACATTGTTCGGGGCTTTGTCGAGGCCTCCCCAGTACCATCCTCCATTGACGGTGTCGATGAGATAGTGTTTGCAGTATTCCCATTGCCGGCAAAACTTGTCGTAATAGTTTCTCTCGTCGTTCGGAAAGAGACGCGACATCAGGAGGAAGGAGTTGAGCGCTTCCACCTGCTCCCACCACTCCTTGGTTTCCAGAACGATTGTCACAACGCCTGTTGCAGGATCCTCACGTCCGCCGTCAAAAATTCCACCGCGAAGAGTGTCATAGCCGTTGGCGAGGGCGTAGTCGACTTTCTTCTTGGCCTTTTGGAGCGTTACTGTGTCGTGGGGGATTCCCAGAACATGGGAGGCTTCAAGCATCAAATACGAAGTCTCCACGTCATGGCCGAAGGAAATGTGATCAAGGTTCTCGGCAAATGGACCTCTTGGAAAATCAGGATCCGTTCTCAAAATGGGCGTCCAGTCCTTCTTGAAGAACAATCGAAGATAGCCCCGGTCGTTGGTCAACGTGTCGCGCACAATGCGAAGCAGGGATTCAAGGGCCAATTTGACTCGTTGATTCGGCCATACCTGATATAACTCGGTATATGCTTCCAACATATGAATCATGCTGTTTTGATCTTTGGGGGGAGTGCGAAGGAGACCCTCCTTGTAAGGAGTTCCCTCGCGGCTCATGGATTGAAAGTAGCCGCCGTACTGGGGATCATGACTGTGCTCTTCCAACCAATCAAACGTTCGTTGCGCAAGATGGAGTGCCGCGCTGTCATGAGTTGCCTGATAGCACGCAGCAAGTCCGTAAATGGCAAACGCGTTGCCATATGCCCGCTTGATGATCATCCCGCTATCGGGATGCGGCACGCCCTTGCGATCGACCTGGTCGTAGAAGCCGCCATAAACGGAGTCCCACATTGTGTGCTCGAGGAATGCTGTTCCATGGGCGGCTACCCGAAACATAAGCGGACTTTCCTGGTGATGGAGAATTGCATTTGAAACCGACCAAATGTGCCGGGCCTGGGTGACGATCATTTTATTTTGCCGGCCTTGAAGCTCCCATTTATAATTGAAGTCACTGTAATACCCCCCGTACACAGTGTCGAGGCAGAGAGGATACCAGCAGGCAAGCTCCCTGTCGTTGACCTGCTGAATCTGACGAGCGATCTCCTCTCTGTCTGTTGTGATATGTGACGGCGGCGGATCAGTCTGTCTGCACGCAGCAAAGCACAAAGCAAGAACTAGGATGAGAAATGGAACCATCTGTCGAGAGCGGCTTCCTGACAAGTTCATACCAGCCTCAAGGTTTAGGCATTGAGAATACGGCGCATTTTATGTTTATTGGGATAGTATACTGTTTATTGCACTGTGAATCCAGAACCGACAGACCGCTTATTCCCATCCTGGATCATCTCCTGCTTGGGATAGCTCTTCTGACGCTCATGGTTCTTGACCGAAACGGACGCTCGCTCCGGAATTCATCCAACCGATCTTTCCTACTAAAAGTGCCAATGAATAAACGTGCAATCCTCTTCTGTACCCTTCTCTCATTTCTCTTTTTCCAGTGTTCCGGTTTTCTTCCCTCCCGGCAATCTGAAGGCTTTGTTACAGTCAAAGGTTCCCAGTTCTTCCATGACGGCCATCCGTACTACTACGCGGGCGCAAATATGTGGTATGGATGCTACCTGGGATCGTCCGGCAGGACCGGTGATCGGCCCCGTTTGGTCCGGGAATTGGATTCGCTGAGTGCCATGGGACTCGTCAATCTCAGAGTCCTTGCTGCGTCGGAGGATTCTTATATCAAGCGTTCAATCAAACCGGCAATCCAGCGATCGCCGGGCGAGCTCGATGAAGATCTCCTCAAGGGACTCGATTTTCTTCTCAGTGAAATGGGTAAGCGGCATATGCAGGCTGTCCAGTATCTGAACAACTACTGGGAATGGTCGGGAGGCATGGCGCAGTACAACGTTTGGGCGAATGGTGGAGAAGGCGCAGATCCTGAAGATGTCTCAAAAGGATACTCTGCCTTTATGCTTTTTTCGGCGACGTTCTACACCAAT